>CAZFUH010000254.1:0-6228 GCA_964522235.1 uncultured Rhodanobacteraceae bacterium | reverse complement strand
ACGACGTCGCCGCGGTCATTGAGCCCGGGCGCACCGCCGAACACCGGAGAGCTGTCGTGCTGGCCGAGCTGGCCTGGACCAAGATCGGTCTGGATCGCGTCACTGTTGCCGATCACCCGCAACAGCCCGTTGCCATCGCCGACATAGATGGCCTGACCGAAGGCGTCGCGAGCGCGAAACGCGACCAGGCCGGCGCCATTGATCGCTGGCGGGAAGAAGTCGATCTCCAGAATCGGACCACCGCCGACCCGGGCGATCTCCACGGCTTTGTCATCGTCGAAGCGATACACCGCACGTACCGAACCCTCGAACAGTCGGACACTGACGGCAACGGCGCCCGAGTCATTGATCGCCAGCGAATTGTCGAAGGCGGCAAACGCCGAGCTTGGATCGAGATTGCGGTCGGCGACGACGCGGACGCTGCTGCCGTCGGCGAAAAACCGGCGGATTTCAGCCTTGCTGAAGTCGGCGCCGGTGCCGACGTTGACCTTGCCGGCAATGACGCGCTGGTTGTTCATCGACGGCGAGTACAGATAGTTGTATGGACTGCCGGGATCGATGTTGTTGTCGTAGACATGGGCGACCGCATCGGCCGGTATCGCGAACGCTGCGGTCGAAGCGAAACCGCGTCCGCCGCCGAACTGCCCCTGATAGCCGAGCACCCGCCCGTCGCTGAGTGAAACATTCGAAAGGCTGCTCGGCGTCAGTGGCAGCAGGCCGACCTGGGTCGACTGCCCAGCGACCGGATCGTACAGCCAGAACGAATACTGGCTACCGCCAGCATGCAGAATATAGGCCACTTCACCAGCCGCGTTCAGGCCGACCTGGCTGCCGATATAGGCTTCGCTGCCGCCGACACTGTCGTGCCGGCGCACGATTTCACCATTGCCGTCGACGCCGAGCCAGACGCCGACACCGTACTGACCCGGCTGATCGGGAATCGGAACCACCTGGACGGGAAAGCTGACCCAACCTGTATTTCTGATCGACGGGGTAATGCTGTTGAACGAAGAGCCAGGGGGCAGGTTCCAGCCATTGTCATTGACCAGCAGGTTGCTGCGCGCCTGCAGTTGCGGCTCGCCGTATTCGGGAAGCTGAGCGGCCAACGGTGCGGCCGACAAGATCAGGATCGAGGCCAGTGCGGTCGTCGAAATGCGGTTCATCGGGACCTCATGAGTGTTGTTCGGGGCGGTCGCCACCCCGGGGTCGGTAGTCCGCCAAAAAAGGAGAGTCGACCGCTTCTAGCGCCCGTTCACCGGTGAAAGAGCGCCACAGCTCGGCCAGACTGCGTTTCAGCACCGGATGGATCAGCTCCGGCGCCAGATCGGCCATCGGCTTCAATACGAATGCCTGCTCTACCAGGTCAGCCCGCGGCAGGCGAAGATGGCCCGGACCGCGCAGCACTTGGTCGTCAAACAGCAGCAAGTCGATGTCGATCGTGCGCGAGGAATAGCGCGGCACATCCCGGCGCCGGCCGAGACGATTCTCCAGTGCATGCAGCCAGGCATCCAATTCAATCGCCTCCAGGTCGGAATCCAGGCCGACCGCCAGGTTCAGGAAGGCCGGGCCGTCAAAGCCGACGGCGGCACAGCGATAGACCGGTGAAATCCGCAACGACCCGAAGCGTTGCCGCAACTGCCCGAGTGCCTCGGCCAGATGTTGCTCCGGCTCCAGATTGCTGCCCAGGCTCAGCCACGCGCTCGCGGTCATGGCCGGCCACTGCGTCGCGGACGGCAAGAGCTATGCACGTTGCAGCCCCTCACGAAGATCCAGTCCGCTCGGCTCCTGGAAGATGCGCAGGCCGAACTCCGGCGCAATCGCGAGCAGATGGTCGAAGATGTCGGACTGGATCCCTTCATACTCGACCCAGGCCGTGGTCGCGGTAAAGCCGTAGATCTCCAGCGGCAGGCCGTGCGAGGTCGGCTCCAGCTGCCGTACCATCAGCGTGTCCTCGCTGCGCATCTGCGAATGCGCTCGCAGGTAGGCAAGGACATAGGCGCGAAACGAGCCCAGGTTGGTCAGTCGGCGCGCATTGACCGGCAGGCCGCCATCGTCGCCGAGCTCCCGGTTGTGCTGCGCCAGCTCCCGGCGCTTTTCGTCCAGGTAGTCTCGGAGCAATCGAAAACGGCGCAAGGCGTCGACTTCTTCGGCCTCAAGAAACTGTACCGACTGCACGTCGATATGCAGGCTGCGCTTGATCCGACGGCCGCCGGACTCGGACATGCCGCGCCAGTTCTTGATCGCATCGGCAATGAATCGGCTGGTTGGGATCGTGCTGATCGTTCGATCCCAGTTGCGCACCTTGACCGTGTGCAGGGCGATGTCGATGACATCGCCATCGACCCCCAGTCCTGGCAATTCGACCCAATCGCCAACCCGGATGATGTCGTTCGAGGCCAACTGCACGCTGGCAACCAGAGACAGCAAAGTGTCCTTGAAGATCAGCAGCAACACCGCGCCCATCGCGCCGAGGCCGGTGAACAGCAGCAGCGGTGATCGCTCGATCAGGACCGAGACGATCAGGATGCCGCCGACGAAGAACAGCACCAGTTTCGCCAGCTGCAAGTAGCCCTTGATCGAGCGGTGCTTGCGCGCTGGGCTGCGTTGGTAGACTTCGTTGACGGCTGCCAGCAGGCCGGAGGCGGCCAGCATCACGATCAGAATCATGAACCCCATGGCGACATTGCGCACCAGGGTGATCAGTTCGACGGGCAGAGCCGGAACCAGTTCGATGCCCAACTGCAGCACCGCCGCCGGCACCAGGTGCGATAGCCGCTGCGGAACCTTGTGCAGGACCAGGGCGTTGTCGAAATAGGTGCGCGTGCGCCGCGACATGTGCACGAACGCCCGCACCAGCACCCGGCGTGCGATCAGGTCGAACAGCCAGGCGGTCAGCAGCAACAGCAGCAGGCCGACGCCAGCTGCGGCCAGCGGCTGGCCGGCGAACCACAGGCTCCAGGATTCAGGCATGGCCAATCGGCCTCCTGCCGCGTTCAATGATGACGCCGACAGCGACGGCGCCGCGTACGGCGCCGGGCTTGCTCAGTTTCAACCGCAGCCAGGGTACGGCGAACTCGCGCCGGATCAGTTCGGCACAGCGTTCGGCCAGGGTTTCAACCAGGCCGAATTCGGACTGGCCGACAAATTCGATCAGACGCTTGGATACCGCCTTGTAGTCCAGGGTATCGGTGATCGCATCGCTCGCCGCCGGCAGGGTATTGTCGAACGCCATCTCCAGGTCGAAACGCAGGGTCTGCCGGATCCGTCGTTCCCAGTCGTAGATGCCGATCAGCGTGTCGATTTCCAGTGCTTCGATGAAGACGATATCCATGATTGCGCGATTCACGAGGCGACGCCGGCGGGCGGCTTCAAATCGGTCAGTGGCCAGCGCGGCCGGACCTGCAGATCGAGTCCGCTGCGTTCGCCGGCGGCCAGGCGCCGGAGTCCGGCCAGGGCGATCATCGCGCCATTGTCGGTACAGAACTCCGGGCGTGGGAAGTAGACCCGGCCGCCAAGGCTGCCGATCCGCTCAGCCAGCAGTGCACGCAGGCGCCGGTTCGCGCCGACACCGCCGGCAACGACCAGGGCGCGGACGCCCGTCTGGCGCAGCGCGCGCTCGCACTTGATCGCCAGCGTCTCGACGACGGCGTCCTCGAACCCGCGCGCAATGTCGGCACGGATCGCGTCGCTGGGCTCGGTTTGCTTGCGCCAGGCCAGCAGGACCTGGGTCTTCAGACCGGAAAAGCTGAACATCAAGCCGGGTCGATCGGTCATCGGGCGGGCAAAGCGAAATGTGCCGGGCCGGCCGGTCTCGGCCAGCCGGGCCAGGTTGGGGCCACCGGGATAGGGAAGACCGAGCAGCTTGGCGGTCTTGTCGAAGGCTTCGCCGGCGGCGTCGTCCAGGGTCTCGCCGAGCAAATGATAGTCACCCAGCCCGCGAACCTCGACCAGCATCGAGTGGCCTCCGGAGACCAGCAGGGCGATATAGGGTGGTTCCGGATGTTCGGCTTCCAGGCCCGGCGCCAGCAGATGACCCTCCATGTGGTGTACGCCGATCGCCGGAATGCCCAGGCCGAAAGCCAGGGCCCGGGCGGTCGCGGCACCGACCAGCAAGGCACCGATCAGGCCGGGTCCGGCCGTGTAGGCAATGCCGCCCAGCTCGCCGGCACCGATACCGGCATCGGCCAGCACCTGCCGAATCATTGCCGGTAGCTTCCGGACGTGGTCGCGACTGGCCAGTTCCGGTACGACGCCGCCGTAGGCAGCATGCAGGCCGACCTGGCTGTACAGGGCATGCGCAAGCAGACCGCGATCGGCATCGATCACGGCCACGCCGGTTTCATCGCAGGAGGTCTCGACCCCCAGCACTTTCAGGCTTTTGCGTTCGTTCACGAGGGCAGGTAGAATGCGCGCCCCCAGTATGCCGGCCTTGGGCCGACCAGGGACAGTGGCCACTGTAAATCAATTGGAGTCTTCATGCCTTCCGTAAAAGTTCGCGAGAACGAGCCGTTCGAGTATGCCCTGCGCCGCTTCAAGCGCACCTGTGAAAAGGCTGGTGTTCTGGCCGAGACTCGCAAGCGCGAGTACTACGAAAAGCCGACTGCCGAGCGCAAGCGCAAGATGGCCGCGGCCGTAAAGCGCAATCTGCGCCGGATGTCGCGCGACGTCACCAAGCGCCAGCGCCTGTACTGAGTTTCCTGCCTGTTGACCGGTTTCGGTTGACAGCAGTCGACCGCGGCCGATCCTGGGTCTCCGGCGGCGAACAGGTTTCGTTCGCGCCGATCGTCGCCTTGAATCGCATTGTCTCCTGCTCGGCGGGCCGGCCGGCCGGCGGAGTTGGTTTCGCCTGCGACTTTGCGGTTGTCGGCGCAGTCCCGGAAAAGGCGGAGTATCGACATGAGCCTGAAAGCACGTATTACCGATGAAATGAAGACGGCGATGAAGGCCGGCGACAAGCCGCGTCTGGCCGTCATTCGTCTGATCCAGGCAGCCATCAAGCAGCGCGAGGTCGACGAGCGCGTCGAGCTGGACGACGCCCAGGTGCTGTCCGTACTGGAGAAGATGCTGAAACAGCGCCGCGATTCGGTCAGCCAGTACGAGGCCGCCGGCCGCGAGGATCTGGCGAGCCAGGAGCGCTTCGAAATCGGTGTCGTCCAGACCTATCTGCCCGAGCCGCTGAGCGAAACGGAACTCGATGGCATCGTTGCCACCGTCGTCGCCGAGACCGGTGCCGCCGGCCCGCGCGACATGGGCAAGGTGATGGCCGTGCTGAAAGAGCGTGTCGCCGGCCGCGCCGACATGCAGGCGCTGTCCGGCAAGGTCAAGGCGGCGCTCGCCGGCTGAGCGCGCCTGCCTCGAACTTCGATCGCAGGGCCTGGGTTCCGCCCGGCTGTTTTCGTCGCCGGTTATGATGCCGTCGATGATCCAGACCAGACCGACCGACCTCCGCCTGAAGCGGGCCGAACGTGTGCTCGAGGTCCATTTCGACAGCGGCGAAGTGTTTCGACTGCCGTGCGAATACTTGCGCGTGCACAGCCCCAGCGCCGAAGTTCAGGGTCACGGACCGGGGCAGCGTGTGCTCGTGCACGGCAAGGCGCAGGTCAATATCGCTGCGATCCGGCCGGTCGGCCACTACGCGGTCCAGCTCGAATTCGACGATGGTCATGACAGCGGCCTGTATTCGTGGCAGACCCTGTACCGGCTTGGCCGAGAGCACGCGAGCAACTGGCAGCGCTACCTGGATGAGCTGGACACTGCCGGATTGAAACGCTGACGGAACTAAAGACGTCGAGCCGTGAGCCGCCCCCTGCACATCGCAATCGTCGGCTACGGGACCGCCGGCCAGGCTGCCGCGGTCCTGCTCAGCCGCGACGGCCACGACGTCGAAGTGTTCGAACGCGTCGTCGAGCCTGGGCCGGTCGGTGCCGGCTTCCTGTTGCAACCGACCGGATTGGCCGTGCTTTGGCAACTGGGACTGCTCGAAGCCGCACTCGGACACGGCCGGCGCATCGAACGCGTGTACGGCGAGACCGAATGCGGGCGACCGGTCATGGACATGCGCTATCGCGAGCTCGATCCCCGGCTGTTCGGCCTCGGTCTGCAGCGCGGGGCCTTGTTCTCGTTGCTGGACGCAGCCTGGCAGACATCCCGTGTGCTGCACGCCGGTTGCAAGATCATCGCTATCGACGCCGAGCGCGGCTGCCTGAGCGACGCCGGCGGCGGGCAGCA
>CAZFUH010000253.1:0-6237 GCA_964522235.1 uncultured Rhodanobacteraceae bacterium | reverse complement strand
GCACATCCATATCGGCATCGACTGGCTGGCCTCGGTGTACTTCGGTCACGTCGAAAAAGTCGGCAAGCGCGTGATCGTGCTCGGCGGCGGCAACACGGCGATGGACTGCTGCCGGTCGGCGCGCCGGCTCGGCGGCGATCAGGTGACCGTGATCGTGCGTTCGGGTTTCGACGAGATGAAGGCCAGCCCGTGGGAGAAAGAGGACGCGATGCACGAGGACATTCCGATCCTCGACTACCGCGTGCCGAAGAGCTTCGAGCACGAGAATGGCCGCCTGACCGGCATGACCTTCGAGCGCGTGCGCGCCGAGTACGACGATCGCGGCCGGCGCAAGCTGGTGCCGACCGGCGAGCCGGACGAGTTTCACGCCTGCGACGAAGTGCTGGTTGCCGTCGGCCAGGAGAATGCCTTTCCATGGATCGAACGCGACATCGGCATCGACTTCAATGACTGGGGTCTGCCGGTGCTCGACGAAACGACCTTGCAGTCGACCCTGCCGCACGTGCTGTTCGGCGGCGACTCCGCGTTCGGACCGAAGAACATCATCTGGGCGGTCGCGCACGGCCACGAGGCGGCGGTGTCGATCGACAAACTGCTCAGCGGCGAGGACACGCGCGATCGGCCGCCGCCGATGACGCATCTGATGTCGCAGAAGATGGGCATCCACGAGTGGAGCTACGACAACGATATTGCCGGCGATCAGCGCTACAAGGTGCCGTGGGCACCGGCGGAGCTGACGCTCAAGCGCATCGATGTCGAGGTCGAACTGGGTTTCGATGCCGCCACGGCGTGGAAGGAGGCGCAGCGCTGCCTGAACTGTGATGTCCAGACCGTGTTCAACGTCGGCAAGTGCATCGAATGCGATGCCTGCGTCGATATCTGTCCGATGGACTGCATCAGCTTCACCGCCAACGGCGAAGAGGCCGAACTGCGCGGCCGCCTGATGGCGCCGGCATTGAACGTCGAGCAGGATCTGTACGTGTCGGCGCCGCTGAAGACTGGCCGGATCATGGCCAAGGACGAAGACGTCTGCCTGCATTGCGGCCTGTGCGCCGAGCGCTGTCCGACCGGTGCCTGGGACATGCAGAAGTTCCTGCTGGACACGACCCAGGCCGGACCCGCCTGCCGCGCTCGCCACGCCACCCCGGAAGCCGCCTGAGCCGTTCGGCCGCTGCGGCGGCCCGCATGCGTTGATCGCCGCGGCCACCGCAGCAGGGCTGCACGTCGTTCACGGCCATGCGAGCGGTCGCCCATCCATGAAGGTGGGCCGCGCCGGCTGCGCCGACGCATCCACAATCACGGCGTGGGTGCGCAAGCCCGGTCCGTCAATCCTGGCGCAGCGCGACCACCGGTTCAATCCGTGCCGCGCGCGTCGCCGGCAGCGCAGCGGCAAGCAGCGCGACCAAGGTCACGGCCGCCACCGCGAGCAGCCAGGCCGAGGGCTGCACCGGACCGATCTCGTAAAGCACACCGCGCAGTTGCCGGGCCAGCAGCCAGGCGATCGGCAGACCGAGCAGCAGGCCGATCAGAGCCGGGCGTATGGCCTGGGCCAGCACCAGGGTCAATACGTCGCGGCCGTCGGCACCGAGGGCGCGGCGCACGCCCAGTTCCCGGGTCCGGCGCAGGACCGCATGCGCGAGCGTGCCATGGACGCCGATGCCGGCCAGCAACAGCCCCGACAGCGCGAACAACAAGGTGATGTGGGCGATCGCTCGCGGCATCGCCAGGCCGGCTTCGACGCGCTGCTCGATCGAGCGCAGGTCCGACAGCGCCAGCGCCGGATCGACCGCGCGCACAGCGGCGCGCAGTGCCAGCATCATCGCATCGGTATCGCCGCGGCTGCGCACGGTCAGGTACAGACCGCGTCGCGGCTCGATGTCCAGCGGCAGGTACAGCGATGGCGTCTGAGCCTCATGAATGTCGGAGTAGCGGATGTCGTCGACGACACCCACGACGGTATAGCGTGTCGCCTCCGATTCGGTCTCGATGTAGCGACCGAGCACGTTGTCGCCGCCCAGGTACTCGCGGACGAAGGCGGCGTTGACCAGCGCCGGACGGCCGCTGCCGCCAGCGTCGGCGGGCTCGAAACCGCGTCCCTCGCGTACGCCTACGTCCAGGGTCGGCAGGAAGTCGTGCGAGACCCAGTTCTGCCAGACATGGGCACGGCCATCGGGGCGGGCGGTTGGCCGGCCCTCGATCCGCACCTGGGTGTCGTTGGAACTCTGGCCGAGCGGAAAGCCGGTGCTCATGCCGATCGATTCGACGCCGGGCACCGACTCCAGGCGCTCGCGCAGGCGTTGCAGAACCGAGCGCAACTCGTTGTCGCCGGGATAGACGGCCGACGGCAGCAACAGGCCGCCGGCGAGCACGCCTTCAGTGCGATACCCCAGCTCGACCTCGGTCAGCCGGGCGTGGCTGTGCAGCAACAGGATCGAGGCCACGGTCACGGCCAAGGCCAGGGCGAAGTTGCCGCTGACCAGGATTGCCGAAAGCCGGCCGCTCGAGCGGCCGCCGATGTTGCGTGCATCGGTCTGGCCGCGGACATCGCCCAGCCCGAGACGGCGCAGCGCCGTCGCGGCGGCCACGGCGATGACGGCGGCCACCGCTGCCGACATGGCAATCGCCATCGATACCGTTCCGGTGCCGGGTCGAATGTCCCAGGCCAGCGCAAAGCCTTGCGGAAACAGCGTGGCCAGCAGACGCAGGCCGGCTTGCGAGAGCACGAGACCGATCAGTCCGCCAAGACTTGCCAGCAGCAACGCCTCGGCGACCAGAATGCGAAGCTGCTGTCCGCGTCCGGCGCCGAGCATCGCTCGCAGCGCGAATTCGCCGCGACGGCTGGCGGCACGGGCGACGCTCAGGCTGGCCAGATTGGCGGCGGCAATCAGCAGCACCATCAGGGCGGCGCCATACAACACCAGCAGTTGCGCGCGCACGCCGCGGCCGAGCGAAGCCTGCAGGGACTCGACGAACAGGCCGTGGCCGCGGTGCAGGTCAGGGTGCTGCTGGCGCAGACTTTCAGCCAGTCCATCCAGTTCCAGTTGCGCCTGGGTCAGGTTCACGTTGGGCGCGAGGCGGGCGAACTGGCGCAATGCGGCACTGCCTCGGTCGCCGCGGCGATATTGCAGGACGCCGTACAACTCGGCCTCGGGCATTGAAGGAAAGCGAAACCCGGGCGGCAGCACGCCGACCACGGTGTAGTTCATCCGGTTGAGTTCCAGGGTTCGACCGAGCACCTCGGGATCGCCGCCGAAGCGGCGCTGCCACAGGCCATGGCTGATCATCGCCACCTGCGGTGCATCGACGACGGCGTCGTCGGCGACGAAGCCGCGCCCGAGCATCGGCGTGACGCCGAGCACCTCGAAGGCATTCCAGGTCGGATTCACGCCGCTCAGGCGCTCAGCCTCGCCGTCGCCGCTGAGCGTTGCGCTCCAGCCGCGATAGGCGGCGATGTCGTCGAAGCCGGTCAACCGCTCGCGCAGATCCAGATGGTGGTCCATGCTGGTCCATTCCCGGCGCGGGTCCTGGATCCCGATCTCGGCCTCGATCGCCGAGACATCGACCCAGACCGCGACCAGGCGGTCGGCCTGGGCATACGGCAGGCTGCGCAGAAACACGGCCTCGACCAGGGTCCAGGTCGCCAGGGTGCCGGCGCAGGCGATGGCCAGAGTCAGCACGGTGGCGGCGGCTATCAGCGGTGCGCGCAACACGGCTCGGGCGGCATTGCGCAGGTCCTGGGCTAGGCGGGCGATCATCGGCAGACTTCCGGGGGCGTGCAGGCAGGTGGAGAACGGTTCGAAGGAAACGGCAGAGCAAGTTTCATGCCCACGTTTCGGTCAAGACGGCTGGCCGGCGACGCGCTGCTCACAACCGGTCGTCCGTCCCGAAACGGACGGCTCGCGTCCGGTTTCGTGCCGCTGCGGTGCAACATGACCGCCGCCTGCGGACGGGTAGACTCGCGGGCAACGGCGCCGACCAGTTTGGCGTGGTTCACGGGTTGGCCGGCGCATGCATGCGGAGGTGGAGGTGGATTCGAGCGGGATCGAGGAAACCGGGCAGATTCGGAGGCCGGGCCATCACCCTGCGCCGGCTGTCCGGAACCGGGCCGGAGGTGGCGCATGAAGCGCATCGAGGCGGTCAATGATTTTGTTGTCAAGTTTGCCAATGTCAACGGCTCCGGCTCGGCATCGGCAAACGAGCTGTTCGCGCGCGCGATTCTGCGCATGGGCGTACCGGTCAGCCCGCGCAACATCTTTCCATCCAATATTCAGGGCTTGCCGACCTGGTACGAAGTGCGCGTCTGCGAGGCCGGCTGGCTCGGCCGGCGCGGCGGCGTCGACCTGCTGGTGCAGATGAATCCGCAGACCTGGGACGCCGATCTGCAGGAGCTCGCGCCGGGTGGCTATCTGTTTTATGACAGCAGCAAGCCGATGTCGGCGTCGCGCTTTCGCGATGACATCCACGTCATCGGCGTGCCGCTGACCCAGATCTGCAATGCCGCCTACGACGATCCTCGGCAGCGACAGTTGTTCAAGAACATCATGTACGTCGGCGCGCTGTCGGTGCTGCTCGACATCGATCGTGCCGCGATCGTGCGTCTGATCGGCGAACAGTACCGCGGCAAGGAAAAGCTTCTCGACGCCAATGTCGAAGCCCTGGACCTGGGCCGGTCCTATGCCGGCGAGCACTTCGGCGCCGGCATCGGGCTGACGGTCCGGCAGTCTGATCGCGTCGGCGACCGCATCTTCATGGAAGGCAATGCCGCCGCCGCGCTCGGCCTGGTCTACGGCGGCGCCACCGTCTGCGCCTGGTATCCGATCACGCCGTCGTCGTCGCTGGCCGAGGCGTTCCAGAAGTATTGTCAGAAGCATCGCGTCGATCCGGATACCGGTGAGCATCGTTATGCGATCGTCCAGGCCGAAGACGAGATCGCGTCGATCGGCATGGTCATCGGCGCCGGCTGGAACGGTGCCCGCGCGTTCACCGCCACCTCCGGTCCCGGCGTGTCGCTGATGACCGAATTCATCGGCCTGGCCTATATGGCCGAGATTCCGGCAACCATCGTCAATGTTCAGCGCGGCGGCCCCTCGACCGGCATGCCGACGCGCACCCAGCAGGCCGACCTGCTGTCCTGCGCCTATGCCTCGCACGGTGATACCCGGCACGTGCTGCTGTTTCCGGAAGATCCGCACGAGTGCTTTCTGTTCGGCGCCGAAGCGCTGGATCTTGCCGACCGCCTGCAGACACCGGTGTTTCTGATGACCGATCTCGACATCGGCATGAACCAGCGCCTGTGCGCGCCCCTGGTCTGGGACGATCGCCGCCGCTACGACCGCGGCAAGGTGATGAGCGCCGAGGATCTGGATGCCGGCCGCGAGTTCGGCCGCTATCTCGATGTCGACGGCGACGGCATTCCCTACCGCACCTGGCCCGGCACCCATGCCAGCAAGGGCGCGTTCTTCACCCGCGGCACGACCAAGGACGCCTACGCACGCTATTCCGAGCGTGGTCCGGACTATGTCTACAACATGGAGCGCCTGCGCCGGAAATGGCAGACCGCGAAATCGCTGGTGCCGGCGCCGGTGCTGGAGCGGGCGGCGCAGCCGACCCGCGATGGCGTCATCCACTACGGTTCGACCAGCCCGGCGATGGCGGAGGCCAGCGCGGCGCTGCGTGCGCGTGGCCTGCATGTCGACACGCTGCGCGTGCGTGCATTTCCGTTTCCCGATCAGGTCGCGCAGTTCATTGCCGAACACGAGCGCGTATTCGTCGTCGAGCAGAACAGCGACGGCCAGTTGCGCACCTTGCTGATCAACGAATTCGACATCGATCCGGCCCGGCTGCGACCGGTCCTGCACTACGACGGTACCCCGATCACCGCGCGCTTCATCGTCTCGACGATTGCCGAGGCGCTCGGAGTCGCGGAGCGGTCGGCGGTGGTGGAAAAGGTCGCATGAGCGCGTTCGTGCCCGCTGCCGGAGATTCACAGTCCGCAGTGTGGGTCGGCGATTCGTCGCAGGGCGAATGCGGCAGACAATGGAGCGAACTTGAACACGCCTGGTTGCGAAATTGCCAGGCTGCGAGCCGCAGCGCTACCGCTTTCCGGATGTCATTCGAATGACCTACATCAGCAAGCCGAAACTGCACCATCCCAGCCTCGCCTGCAACGCGGTCGGCTACACCCGGCGCGACTACGAGGGCAAGATCTCGACCCTGTGCGCCGGTTGCGGCCACGAC
>CAZFUH010000252.1:0-5000 GCA_964522235.1 uncultured Rhodanobacteraceae bacterium | reverse complement strand
GAAGGCCTGAGCATCGGTAGTGGAGAGTGAAGAGGAGCGGGAAGCGGGTGGCGAAGCTCCATGCCGCTCGATGTTCGTTCTTCTGCACTCGTTTCTGAAGCAACGGAGGAGTCCCGCAGCCGCGAGGCGTGCAGACGCTAGCACTCCAGGAGAACTGAAATGGCAAAGAAAATTTCTGGCTACATCAAGCTGCAAATCAAGGCCGGACAGGCCAATCCCAGCCCGCCGGTCGGTCCGGCCCTGGGTCAGCGCGGTGTCAATATCATGGAATTCTGCAAGGCCTTCAACGCGGCCACGCAGAAGCTGGAGCCGGGTCTGCCGACGCCGGTGATCATCACCGTCTACAGCGACCGCAGCTTCACCTTCGTCACCAAGACGACGCCGGCCAGCGTGCTGCTGCGCAAGGCGGTTGGTGTGCCGAAGGGGTCGTCGAAGCCGAACACCGACAAGATCGGCAAGGTTTCGCGTGCGCAGCTGGAAGAGATCGCCAAGGCCAAGGAGCCTGATCTCACTGCCGCCGACCTCGATGCCGCCGTGCGCACGATCGCCGGCAGCGCGCGCAGTATGGGCCTGGTGGTGGAGGGTTAAGACATGGCAAAGCTCAGCAAGCGTTTCAAGGCGATGAACGGCCACGTCGATCCGGCCAAGACCTATGCGATCGAAGAGGCGTTGAAGATCCTCAAGGACAACAGCAAGACCAAGTTCGTCGAGTCGATCGACGTTGCCGTCCGCCTCGGCATCGATCCGAAGAAGTCCGACCAGGTCGTGCGCGGTTCCTCGGTGCTGCCAAACGGCACCGGTAAGGAAGTGCGGGTGGCGGTGTTTGCCCAGGGACCGAAGGCCGAAGAGGCCAAGGCCGCTGGTGCTGAAGCGGTCGGCATGGACGATCTGGCCGAACAGATGCAGGCCGGAGATCTGAACTTCGGGGTCGTGATCGCGACGCCGGATGCGATGCGCGTGGTCGGCAAGCTCGGTCAGGTGCTGGGTCCGCGTGGCCTGATGCCGAACCCGAAGACCAATACCGTGACCATGGACGTGGCCCAGGCGGTCAAGAACGCCAAGGGCGGCCAGGTTCGGTTCCGTGCCGACAAGGGCGGCATCGTCCATAGCACGATCGGCAAGGCGAACTTCGAGGTCGACGCATTGAAGGAAAACCTGAACTCACTGCTCGCCGATCTGATCAAGGCGAAGCCGGCCGCGGCCAAGGGACAGTACCTGCAGAAGGTCTATGTCTCCAGCACCATGGGTCTGGGTATCGGAGTCGATACCTCGACGCTGAACACTGCGGCCAGGTAAGAGATATTCGCAAGAGCGCGTTTCTCGCTCTTGTGAAACGTCTCGCCATGGATGGCGAGACGCATGGTCAGGGAAGACCAATTGACGGCAAGCCGTCAAAGACCGCAGGTCCCGATTGGTGCAGTACGACCGGATCGGGGTAATCGGCTCGCCGGCCTGCGTAGATGGTGCTGCCCTCGTCCCGCTACTGAAGATCGCTGCGGCGCTTTTCAGTAGCGGGATGAACGGCCACCACGGGTGATGCCATTTGGCATCGACGGTTCGCATGGATGCGATCCGTTCACCGCGCGACGTGATGAGCGTCGCGCATGCAAGTTCGGAAGTCTAACCATGGCACTAAATCTTGCCCAGAAGAAAGAGCTGGTTGCCGAACTCGCGGAAGTGGCGTCCAAGGCTCATTCCTTGGTCGCGGCCGACTACATCGGCTTGTCCGTAGCGCAGCTCACCGAGCTGCGTGCGAAGGCTCGCAATGGCGGTGTCTATCTCAAGGTGGCAAAAAACACCTTGGTGCGCCGCGCTGTCGACGGTACCGATTATCAGTGCGTCACCGACGAACTGACCGGGCCGTTGCTGTACGCCTTCTCGACGGACGATCCCGGTGCTGCCGGTCGCCTGATCAAGGAATTCGCCAAGGGCAATGACAAGCTGAAGCCGCGTCTGGTTGCGGTTGGTGGTCAGAAGTATCCAGCCTCCCACGTGGAGCAGCTGGCTTCGCTGCCGACCCTGGATCAGGCGCTGGGCATGCTCGCAGGCGTGATGATCGCTCCGGTCGTCAAACTCGTGCGCACGCTCAACGAGCCGGTGGCACTGGTCGCACGCGCGGTCAATGCCGTTGCCGAGTCGAAGAAGGCTGCTTGACATCCGCAGGTTCGAAAACCGTCATCCCGTTTCAATCGTTTTGAGGTAACAACAATCATGGCCGTTAGCAAGGAAGACATCCTGGAAGCCATTGCCGCCATGTCCGTGATGGACGTGGTGGAGCTGGTCAAGTCCATGGAAGAGAAGTTTGGTGTTTCCGCCGCCGCTCCGGTGGCCGTCGCCGCCGCTCCGGCCGGCGCCGCTGCTCCGGCAGCTGAGGAGCAGACCGAGTTCACCGTTGTCCTGGCAAGCGCCGGCGCCAACAAAGTGAACGCGATCAAGGCCGTTCGTGCCATCACCGGTCTGGGCCTGAAAGAGGCTAAGGATCTGGTCGAGAGCGCGCCGGCTCCGGTCAAGGAAGGCGTCAGCAAGGACGACGCCGCGAAGTTCAAGAAGGAGCTGGAAGAAGCCGGCGCCACCGTTGAGCTTAAGTGACGACAGGACGTCGTCAATCCGTGCAGGCCATGGATGGCCGATGACACGGGATTCAGTGACGTTGGCAGCAAGGTCATTTGAATCCCGTGTCAGCCAAGACGGCGCACGGTTCAGCCTGGGGGCGAAAGCCCCTGGGCTTTTACCGTTTCCGCAGCAGCAGTTTTTCGTTGAGAGGTGATACGTGAAATGTGATGTCCGGCACAAGGTCGGCGAAAGCCGGGCGCCCTAGCCGATTCAGCCATTCGCTTCACGTTTCACCTTTCCAGTCCCAACCGCCGGCATTCCCCACCGGCGGCAGCCACAGCGAGGCGGTTCCATGACCACCACACAGTACTCCTTCACAGAAAAGAAGCGGATTCGCCGGGATTTCGGCAAGCGGCCCCCGATCCTCGAGGTGCCGTACCTGCTCGCGACCCAGGTCGAATCCTATCGGGAATACCTGCAACTCGAACGCAAGTCGGACGAGCGCAACGACATCGGTCTGCACGCGGCGCTGAAGTCGATCTTCCCGATCAGCAGCTACAGCGGCAACGCCGCGCTGGAGTACGTCAGCTACAAGCTCGGCGAACCGCCGTTCGATGAGCGCGAGTGCCGGACCCGTGGTCTGAGCTACGGCGCGCCGCTGCGCGTGCTGGTGCGTCTGGTCATTTATGACAAGGATTCCCCGGCCAGCAACAAGGCGATCAAGTACGTGAAGGAGCAGGAGGTGTACATGGGCGAATTGCCGCTCATGACCCAGAACGGCACCTTCATCATCAACGGCACCGAGCGCGTCATCGTCTCGCAGCTGCACCGTTCGCCGGGCGTGTTCTTTGACCACGATCGTGGCAAGACCCACAGCTCGGGCAAGCTGTTGTATTCCGCTCGCGTGATTCCCTACCGTGGTTCCTGGCTCGACTTCGAATTCGACGCCAAGGATGGGGTGTTCACCCGCATCGATCGTCGCCGCAAGCTGCCGGTGACGATCCTGCTGCGCGCGCTGGGCATGAGCAACGAAGAGATCCTCGCGACCTTCTTCGAGATGAACACGTTCGCGCTCAAGGACGAGCATGGCGCCGAGCTGGATCTGATTGCCGAGCGCCTGCGCGGCGAGACGTTCAACTTCGACATCGTCGTCGGCGACAATGTGCTGGTCGAGGCCGGCAAGCGCATCACTGCGCGCCATGTCCGGGAGTTGCAGAAGGCCGGGATCGCCGCGCTTGAGGTGCCCGATGAGTACCTGCATGGCCGCATTCTTGGCCGTGACGCGATCGATCCGAGCACCGGCGAACTGATCGCGGCTGCGAACGACGAACTCGACGAAACCCACCTGGCCAAGTTCCGTGCCGCCGGCATTGAACGCCTCGACACCCTGTACGTCAACGATCTGGATCGTGGCCCGTACATCTCCAACACGCTGCGCATCGATCCGTCGCGCACGCAGCTGGAGGCCCTTGTCGAGATCTACCGGATGATGCGTCCGGGCGAGCCGCCGACCAAGGAAGCGGCCCAGAACCTGTTCCAGAACCTGTTCTTCACCTTCGAGCGCTACGATTTGTCGGCGGTCGGCCGGATGAAGTTCAACCGTCGTGTCGGTCGCCAGGAGATCCTCGGCGACGGCACCTTGTCGACCAACGACATTCTTGACGTGCTGAAGGTTCTGATCGATATCCGCAACGGCCGTGGCACGGTCGACGATATCGATCACCTGGGCAATCGCCGTGTTCGCAGTGTCGGCGAGATGGCGGAGAACGTCTTTCGAGTCGGCCTGGTGCGGGTCGAGCGCGCGGTCAAGGAACGTCTGTCGATGGCCGAGGCCGAAGGCCTTACACCGCAGGATCTGATCAACGCCAAGCCGGTGGCTGCGGCGATCAAGGAGTTCTTCGGTTCTTCGCAGCTGTCGCAGTTCATGGATCAGAACAACCCGCTGTCCGAGGTCACGCACAAGCGTCGCGTGTCGGCACTGGGACCGGGCGGTCTGACCCGCGAACGTGCCGGCTTCGAGGTTCGCGACGTGCATCCGACCCACTACGGTCGCGTCTGCACGATTGAAACGCCGGAAGGCCCGAACATCGGCCTGATCAACTCGCTGGCGGTGTACGCGCGCACCAACAAGTATGGCTTCCTGGAAACGCCGTATCGCCATGTCATCGACGGCAAGGTGAGCGACAAGGTCGAGTACGTATCGGCGATCGAGGAGAACGACTACGTCATCGCGCAGGCGAACTCGCCGCTGAACAAGGACGGCAGCTTTGCCGAGCAGTTCGTGTCCTGCCGCTACCAGGGCGAGACCTTGCTCAAGGCGGCTGCCGAAGTGCAGTTCATGGACGTGTCGCCGATGCAGACGGTTTCGGTTGCCGCGGCCCTGGTTCCGTTCCTGGAGCACGACGACGCCAACCGCGCCCTGATGGGCTCGAACATGCAGCGTCAGG
>CAZFUH010000251.1:0-6271 GCA_964522235.1 uncultured Rhodanobacteraceae bacterium | reverse complement strand
TCAGCGACATCCCACCCGGCACCGCCTACGCGGTCATGCTCGTCGCCGGCCTGATTCTCGGCATGATCGCGATCACCCTGCTCCGGCGCGGCATCGGCCTTCGCAGCTGACCATCACGGCGCCGCGCCATTGGCGTTGACGGCCCCGCTTGCGTTGACTAAGCTCGCAATACGAATAACATCGTAAGGAGCGGTCATGAACGCTTCGTCAGCGCGGAATTCGCTTGCCGGCCTGCTGCTCGGCCTTGCGTTTGCGTGCAACTGGACCAGCGCGGCATCGAGCGATGCGATCGTCGATGCCCGCTACAGCGCGCATTGGTACGATCCAGAGCGCAGCGGCGAGGGCTGGATGCTGGAGATTCTCGGGCCCGGTCAGGCCCTGCTGTACTGGTTCACCTACGACGAGGACGGCGGCCAGCGCTGGCTGACCGCCGTTGGCAACATCGACGGCGCGGTGATCGACTTTCCCGATCTGGTACTGACCCGCGGCGGTCGCTTCGGCGTCGACTTCGATCCCGACCAGGTGGTGCGCGAACGGGTCGGCAGCGCCCGCCTCGAGTTCGACGATTGCAATCGCGGCCAGTTTCACTACGGCGCATTCGGCCAAGAACAGGCGCTGGAGTTCGAACGCCTGACTTCGACCGCTGGTCTGGACTGCGGCAGCGACGGCGGCCCGATCAGTGATCGCTTCGCCGGTCGCAGCGGATCCTGGTACGACCCGGCCCGCTCCGGAGAAGGCTATACCCTGCACTGGATGAATGAGGATGCGGTGCTGATGGTCTGGTTCAGCTATGGGCCTGATGGCGGACAGCATTGGATGCTCGGCATCGGCGAGCCGCAGGACGACGGCAACCTGCTGTTTCCCGACGTTCACGATACCCGAGGCGCGCGTTTCGGAGCCGGCTTCGATCCCGACGACGTCGAGCGCCGGCTCTGGGGCGAGCTGCGTCTGACCCTGGACTGCGAAGACGGCAGCGCCTCGTTCCAACCGGTTGCAGACGTTTTCACAGCCGGCGCGTATACGCTCGAACGCCTGACCGTTCTCGCTGCAGCTCAGTGCGCACCGGACACCGGAACCGACTGGACCCAGGCGCAGTGGCAGATGCGCACGGAAATCGGGCCGAGGCTGTCGGAATTTCCGGCCGTGTCGCACGGCGGCTCGATCTATGTCGCCGGCGGTCTGCACACGCTGACAAGCGGCAGCAACCAGTTCTGGCGCTACGACCCTGCGCACGACCAATGGCATCGGCTGGCCGATCTCCCGGCTACCCGCGATCACGCGATGATGGCCGCAGCCGACGATGCGATCTTCGTGTTCGGCGGCTACGTCAGCGGTCCGATCGACGGCATCGCCTCGAATCTTGCCTGGCGCTACGACCCAGCAGACGATCGGTGGAGCGCGATCGCGCCGATGCCTTCCGCGCGCAGCGCCGGTGGCGCCGCCCGGCTCGGCGACTATATCTATCTGGCCGGCGGCATGCACGGCCAGCATGTCGACCGCTACGATCCGGCCGCCGATCAATGGAGCTCACAGGCGATCGACGACCCGGCAACCAGAGATCACAGCGCTGTGGTCGCCTTGGACGGCGAACTATGGCTGCTCGGCGGCCGCGACCACGGCGGCGGCTTGGCGCATGGGGAGGTCACGATCTTCGACCCGCACTCCGGCCAAAGCCGCGCCGGACCGACAATGCCGCGCGGTCGCTCGGGTTTCGCGGCTGCGGTCGCCGATGGCCAGCTCATCGTCACCGGCGGCGAATCCTTGTTTCCGTTGCTCATGGTCGGCGGCGCCGACCTGTACTCGCGCGAGCACGGCTGGCGGGCGATCGCCGCGCCGGCCCTGATCGTCCACGGCGGCCCGGCTGTGTTTCATCACGGCCGTTACCATCTGCTGCTCGGATCGACAGCGGCGGGCGGAATCATCAACCCCGGGCGAGTGCAAGTGCTGGTCCCCGGCGAAGGTATAGCCGACACTACATTGTAGAGCGCAGCTTGCTGCGCTTTCCGCCCGCGATGCCGCAACGCGGGCGGTTTCGATCACCCGATCAATGAAAATCGAGCAAGCTCGCTCTACAGGAGCACGTCGCGTCCCAGCGGATGGATCGGCGGCCGCAGCAGAAGGTTCATGAATACTGCGGGCGCGGCGCCAACGAACGCTCAGGCGCGCATGTCGTCGTCACCGGACCGTGCCGGCGCAGCGCGCAGCCGGTCGATCCGGTTGCCGTCCATCGCCTCTACGGAAAATGTCCAGCCGTCGATCATGGCCTGCTCGCCGATGTCCGGGATCCGGCCCAGCGCATCCAGGACCAGGCCGGCGGCAGTGTGGAAATCCAGGTCATCGGGCAAGTGCAATTGCAACCGGTCAATCAACTCGTCGATGCTGGCCCGACCCTCGATCAGCCATGCGCCGTCCGATTGCCGGACCATGGCCGACACCATTCCTTGTTCGTGCTCGTCCGGCATCTCGCCGGCGATCGCCTCCATGACGTCGGTCGCAGTGACCAGGCCGAGGAACGAACCGAACTCGTCGACGACGAAGGCCAGCTGAATCGGCTCGCGCTTGAACCGCTCCAGTGCCGCGAGTACGGTCGCGAACTCGGGCAGCACCGGCGGCTGGCGCAGCGCGGCGTCCAGATCCGGCTGCCGGCCGGCGAGCAGATCGGCGAGGAGATCTTTTTTCTGCACGATTCCGAGCGGCTCGTCGCTGCGGCCGTCGCGAACGACGACGACGCGCGAGTACGGCGACTCCATCAGCTCTTTGCCAACCATCTCCGGGGGATCGGCGATGTCGACCCAATGAACATCGGTACGTGGGGTCATGATCGCTGTGACCTGGCGATCCGCCAGATGCAGTACGCCGCGAATCATCGCTCGTTCGCTGGGATGAAAGTCGCTTTCCAGATTCTGTGTCGTCAGTCCGCCGGTGCCGGCAAACGCGGCCTGAGGCTCCGGTTCCGGATCCACGCTTTCGATGCGGCCGCCGAGCAGACGCAGCACGGCATCGGCCGTACGTTCGCGCAGCGGGCGCTTGCGCTCAGCGCGTTGCCGATTGGCGAGCGCGACCTGGTTGAAGGTCTCGATCAGGACCGCGAAGCCGATCGCCGTGTACAGATATCCCTTCGGAATTTCAAAGCCGAAGCCCTCGGCGACCAGGGTGAAGCCGATCATCAGCAACAGGGCCAGGCACAGGACGATCAGGGTCGGATGAGCGCTCACGAAGCGGGTCAGCGGCTTGCTGGCGAGGATCATCACCACCATCGCGATGATCACGGCAATCATCATCACAGCCAGGTGCTCGACCATGCCGACCGCAGTGATCACCGCGTCCAGCGAGAACACTGCGTCGAGCACGACGATCTGGGCAATGACGGCGCCGAAGCTGGCGTAGACGCGCGCACGAGTCAGGTGATGACCGCTGCCCTCAAGGCGTTCATGCAGCTCGACCGTCGCCTTGAACAGCAGGAACAGACCACCGAGCAGCAGGATCAGATCACGGCCGGAAAAATTCTTGCCAAATACGCTGAACAGCGGCGCGGTCAAGGTCACCAACCAGGCAATGCCGGCCAGCAACGCCAGGCGCATGCCCAGCGCAAGACCCAAACCGATGATCCGCGCCTTGTCGCGCTGATGCGGCGGCAGTTTGTCGGCGAGAATCGCGATGAAGACCAGGTTGTCGATGCCGAGCACCAGCTCGAGCACAATCAAGGTCGCCAGGCCTGCCCAGGCCGCCGGCTCGAAGATCCATTCCATCGCCGTCAGTGCACCGCTCGGCTTGCGTGAAGCATCCGATGCCTAGGCACCGCCGCGGCAGAACGGATCACTCGGCGGCGGAGCGCTCGACGGCAGCAATGCCAGCCCGGCACAAGCGAGGCCAGCAGGTATTTGCGCACGGCAGGACAGAGGACCGGCCGTACGTCGTACGGGTCTGCCTGAAGTTTGAGCGTTGGCGAGGTCGGCCGCGATTGCGGCCCGGGCATGGGCGGTTCCACGTGCGTAGATGTACCTGAACACAAGCGGCGCGTCCAGTGCCGGCCGCCTGGCCTCAATCGTCCGGCGGCAGGTCCAGCCCGAAGAACGCGCGCGCGGTGGCGGCGGTGCCGGCCGCAGTTTGCTCGACCGGCTCGCCGCGGTCGCGCGCCAGCTCCTCGACGATATGGGCCAGGTACATCGGTTCGTTGCGCCGGTGCGACGGCATCGGCCGTACCGACCGCGGCAATAGATACGGCGCATCGGTCTCGACCATGAGGCGATCCGCGGGGATGTTGGCGACCAGCCCGCGCAGATGCCGACCGCGGCGCTCGTCGCAGAGCCAGCCGGTGATACCGACATGCCAGCCGGCATCCAGATAGTCGCGCAGCTCCTCGCCGCTGCCGGTGAAGCAGTGCACGACCACCGGCCCGATCCGGCCCTGGAACTCGCGCAGGACGGCCATGAAATCGCCATGGGCTTCGCGCTGGTGCAAGAACAGTGGTTTGCCGGAATCGACCGCCAATTCGAGCTGACGCTCGAATGCACGCCGTTGCGCCGGCCGCGGCGAATAATCGCGATGGTAGTCCAGACCGCACTCGCCGACCGCGCGGACCAGGACATGACCGTGCAGTTCGCGCAGCACGCTTTCGGTGGCACTTGAATACTCGCTCGCCTGGTGCGGATGCACACCTGCGGTTGCATACAGACGACGCGGGTGGCTCTGCGCCAGTTCCAACGCCGCAATGCTGCCGGCTTCGCTGGCACCGGTGACGACGATCTGGGCGATGTCAGCCGCGCGCGCGCGTTCGAGCACGGCGTCGAGATCGTGGCGAAAGGATTCGTGGGTCAGATTCGCGCCGATATCGACGAGCGCGGGAGAAACGTCGGTTCGATCCATTTTCGTTTTCTGTTGGCGATCACGACCACCGGCGCTCCGATCGGAGCGCGCAGCATCGGCGGTCGTTGCTGTCGGAACCTCGCCACCCGAATTTCTGAAACGACATCTTTCGTAGAGCGGCAAGAGCGTGTAGTGTAGCCGGCACGGCGAAACGGTTCAGAGCCGGTTCAATGCCGCGCGCTATTGTGCCGATACCGACGATTACGGGGGTTGTACGATCATGATCCGAGTTTTCTCTGCTCTGCTGCTCGCAGGTCTGCTGTCCTTTGCCGCGCCGAGCCGCGCATTCACGCCCGAGAGCGGCTGGTGGTGGAACCCGGACGAGCCGGGCTATGGCTTTTCGATCGAGATCCAGGACAACTTCATCTTCATGGTCGCGTTCGCCTATGACGCCGACGGCGCTCCGACCTGGTACGCGGCCGAAGGGCTGATGGCCAATAGCGGCCTGTTCACGGCGCCGCTATATCACCGCGAAGACGGCCCGTGTGTTGGCTGCCCGTACCAGACCCCAGGCCCGACATTCGCCGTCGGTGCCACGATCCGGGTCGACTTCACCAGCCAGACCACGGCCCGCCTGACCTGGGGTGGTCGGCAGATCGATGTCGAGCGTCACGACTTCTACTTGAGCCGCAACCCCGGCATCGATCCCAAGACCGAACTGTGGCTGGGCGAATGGAACGCGGTGATCGACATCTACAACTATGGCGGTGAAGCGGCCGATTTCCCGTTCCTGGGCGAGGTTCTGGTATTCGACCAGATCATTCAAGGCACCAGCGTCGACATGTTCGATGGCTGCCGCCCGGAAGACAGCCTGGTCGGCGAATGCGATCAGTTCGCCCTGGACAACCACGAGGCCTTCGGTCAGTGGCTGTGCGACGGCTGCGGGGCCAATGGCGGCGATGTCAATCTGGTGTGGATCCAGGATGGCTTCATCGACGGCATCGAACATTACTTCCTTTACGAGGTTGAAACCGGCACCTCGCAGTTCCGCGGCTACGGCAAGCTCTGCACGCGTGGCCATGCCCTGAGCAGCAATCCGATCGGCCAGTGCCTGGACAATGACGCAACCTACCCGGTGCTGCCCGTACGCGGCTGGCGAAGTGCCAGTCGAGCCTTTATCCAGGGCGACGACAATGCGCCGTCGATGCGTCCGCCCGACGCTCGCAGCAAACGCGGAACCTTGAGTTCGTTGTTGACACGCTTGAACATCCCGGCCAAGCGCAGCGCCGACAGCCCGCAAACCTCGATCCCGGTGGCGCGAGCGGAACGGACCGATACGCTTCGGGCGCGGGCGGCGGCAGCGGCCGCACATATTCGAAGCCGGCAGGAAGCAGGCGCACACTGACGACAGCGATCACTGAGCAAATCGAAGGGCGCCGCAAGGCGCCCTTCGCGCGTACAGTGG
>CAZFUH010000250.1:0-6309 GCA_964522235.1 uncultured Rhodanobacteraceae bacterium | reverse complement strand
CGCCAAGTGGCTTCTGCCGCGCAGGCTCCTAGCGGCCGGTCCTCGGCGGGGTATCCTGGCGACGTCGGTCCGGCTGGTGCGCCGGCCGCCATCTCGGGAGTACCGGTGCAATGAACGGATCCACGCTACGCCTTCTTCGCTTGTCGCGCAGCCTGGCGATTTCATCGACGCTTGCCACGATCCTGTGCCTTCTGGCGATCCCCGGACTAGCGAGCGGGACCAGCAACGAGGGCGTGGGCGCCGATGAACAGCCACTCGTTCAGATTCGGCTCGACAAACGGCGCACCGACGTACCTCCGGGGGTCACCCTGGTCGTGGCAGGCGGTGGAATGATGCATAACAGTTTCCCGGCGGTGTCCGCCGACCGCTCGGAAATCGCGCTCTTGTACCGCGCTGGCGATCCAAACTTGATCGGCTATCCGACGTTCGAGACTTATTCGACTACGACTTTGGAGCTGCAAGAACGCATCGAACTGATGCCGGAAATCGAGGTGGAGCGCGGGTCCAGCTTGCGCGACCAGCAGTTGCTGATGCGAATCGAGGGTGTGTTGGACGACATCAACGCCCGACTGAGCGCCGGGGGTTATCGATCTATGGAGACGCTGTTTGTCCTGCCGTTGCCGCGATATGACCCTCTGGACGGCGTGGAGAGATTCGGAAAGCGTATCGATTATCCGAGCAACGAGTCGTCCGATTCGTTGACGATCACCTCCTTGGCCACAGGCAAGATCGAACTGGAAATAGACATGCCGCGCGGTGTCGAAACGTACATGACCGACCCCGAGGAACTCCTGTGCGGTTGGGGTGGACTTCCCCAACAAGCCTGGTACGACCCCGAGCTTCGGGTCATGGTTCTTCGCATGATCTTCTCGACTTCCATGCACGGCTGCGAGCAGCCGGAACAATGGCATCTGAAGCGCCTCAGCGATCGCTGATGTTGAGTCTTCTACCACCATCCGGTTGCGCAACGGATCGGTAGTCGTTTTCACTCGGCGCGTCGCCGATCCGGTCAATCCGGTGTTTGGCTGAATTCTGCTCTACACCGCGAAGCTGCGTGGCACACACCCCGCAGCTTTCGCGGGTACTGGTTCCAGTCGCCTCTGTGTGGCTACTCTGAAGGCTTGCAACGGTGTTTCTGGCCGGCGACAGGAAACTGAAGACCTCGGCCCTGAGCCGCGTTCGGCGACTCGCGGTCGCAGGATCAGCGTTCGGACCAGGCGGGGGGTGCTGGCCAGCTCGGCTCCAGGGTGCCGGCCATGATCCGACGCAGGTCGCGCCGATCCAGCCAGGGCGCCAAAGCCAGCACCAGATCCTCGGCGTGATCGCGCATGACCCGGCTCTTCGGCAGTACCGCCCAGGTGATGCATTCGGGCAGGGCGTCGGGTGCGGGCAGGTGGATCAGATCGACGGCGTCCTCCGGCAGCATCGCCATTTCCGCGACGATGCCGACGCCGGTGCCCGCGCGGACATAGGCCTTGATCAGGTCGGCGTCGCGGGCGGTCATCGCCAGCTCCAGTGGCAGGCCGCGATCGGCGAACGCCCGGCGCAGCGACGAGCCGGACTTGAGCGACGACTCGTAGCTGATCAGGGACTCGCGCGATAGCCGATCCAGGCTGGGCGCGTGCGCGTGTCGTGCCAACGGATGTCCGACCGGCACCACGATGCATCGGTGCCAACGGTAAAGCGGGATCGCCAGTCCGCCGGCTGGAGCCTCGCCGGAGGTGCTGACGATGGCCAGATCGGTCTCGCCGCGGGTCAGACGCTCGAATACCTCGGCATCGCCGGCCGGTTCCAGGTGAATGCTGATCTGGGGATAGCGTTGCTTCAGTTCCGCGATCACTGGCGGCAGCACATAGCGGGCCTGGGTATAGGTCGTGACCAGGGTCAGCGAGCCGGCGGTTTCGTGGCGCTGGTTTTCAGCGTAGGCGCGAATATTGTCGGCCTCGGCCAGGATCCGGCGAGCGCGGGCGATCACTTCTTCGCCGGCCGGGGTGATCGAGTCCAGGCTGCGGCCTCGGCGGGTGAACAGCTGCAGGCCAAGAAAATCTTCCAGCTGCTTGAGCTGCTTGGACAGGCCGGGCTGGGTTGCGTGGACGCGCTGCGCCGCCAGGGTGATGTTAAGTCCCGAATCGACGATGGCGATCAGGTAGCGAAGCTGGGTCAGGGTCATGGCGGCAGTCTCGAATGCGGGGGGCGAAGCAGGGCGGTGCGGCGGGCTGCATTCGACAACAGCGCATGGCGAGACGGGAACGCGTGGGCATGATCGACAATCCGGATCGGCGGGCGTGGCCGCTGATACGACCAGAGGCGACGCTACCCGATTGCCTGCGGCGCGTCCACACAGGACGAACCCGGCCACCATAACCGTTGGCCATAAGGCCCCGACCAATGGTCATTTCGTCGTCGAGCGGGCGTTCTCTAGCGTGATCGCATCGTTGCCACCTCCAGAAGTCGCTGCCGTCATGAACCTGTTTCCCGTCCTGATCGATCTCAACAAGGCCCCGGTCCTGGTGGTCGGCGGTGGCGAGGTCGCGCGACGCAAGATCACGGCCTTGCGCAGGGCCGGGGCGTGGGTCCGGGTTGGCGCGCCGGAGCTGGCTCCGATCTTGGCGGAATGGGTGGCAGCCGGCGTCATTGACCACCTGCCCGGACGCTTTTGCGAGCGCTGGCTGGACGATGCCGTCTTCGTCATCGCCGCCACCGACGACGACGCGGTGAACCGCCAGGTCGCCGCCGCCGCGCGCGCACGCAGGCTGTGGGTCAACGTCGTCGACGACGCTGGCCAGTCCAGCGCCCAGTTGCCGGCCGTGGTCGAGCGCGGGGATCTCAAGATCGCGATCTCCAGCGGCGGCGCCGCACCGATGCTGGCGACCAGGCTGCGCGGCTGGCTGGAGCGCGAGCTTGATCCCTCGCTGGCCGACCTGGTCGCCCTGCTCGGGCGCAAGCGCGCACGCATTCGCCGCCGGCTGCCGCGCTTGCCGGCGCGTCGACGCTTTTTTGATCGACTGCTCGACGGACCGGTGCCGGATCTGCTTCGTCGCGGCCAGCCGGATCAGGCCGAACGGGCCCTTGAGCGCGCCTTGACCGAGCGCGAGCCGGAAGCAGCCACCGGTTCGGTTGCCCTGGTCGGTGCCGGGCCGGGCGATGCCGGCCTGTTGACCCTGCGCGGCTTGCGCTTGCTGCAGCAGGCCGATGTCATTCTCCACGATCGTCTGGTCGGTGCCGGCGTGCTCGAGCTGGCGCGGCGCGACGCCGAGCGCATCGAGGTTGGCAAGCAGGGCGGCGGCCGTTCGGTGACGCAGGAACACATTCATGCGCTGATGCTCGCGCACGCTGGCGCCGGACGGCGTGTGGTCCGGCTCAAGGGCGGCGACCCGTTCGTGTTCGGCCGCGGTGGCGAGGAGCTGGAGTTCCTGCGCCGGCACCGGATCGCCTACGAGGTCGTACCCGGCGTCACTGCGGCACTGGCCTGTGCCGCCTACGCCGGCATTCCATTGACGCATCGCGACCATGCCCAGTCGCTGCGGCTGCTGACCGCGCATTGCAAGGACTCGCTCGATCGCCTGGATTGGCCGGCCCTGGCCGATGACCACCAGACCCTGGCGGTCTACATGGCGCTTGGCCAGCTGCAGGGCTTCCGCGACCGCCTGTTGTCCCTGGGACGCAGCGCGCAGACGCCGTTCGCCGTGATCGAGAACGGATCGACGCCGCAGCAGCGGGTCGTTGTCGGCCGTCTATACGAACTGCCGGAACTGGCTCGCCGATTTGCCCTGGCGTCGCCCGCCCTGGTGGTCATCGGCAGCGTCGCGGCATTGGCCCAGGAACTGCACTGGTACGGAGCGGCGCCGTTGTCCAATACCAGCCCAGCGAGCGTACCGTCGTTGCCGGTGGCAGCATGACCGGCGGTATCGTCGGCGCTGGCGACGCCGATTTCATACCGCATCGGTGCCGACGTGGGAACATGCCTGTTGGCGCCGTCTGCTTCCACTATCGCCTTCGTCCATGAACATTCGAGTACCCAGGTCATGATCTACAACAGCATCGTCGACACCATTGGCAACACCCCGATCGTCCGTCTGCATCGTGTCGCCCCCGACCACGTCGAACTGTATGCCAAGGTCGAGTCGTTCAACCCTGGTGCCTCGGTCAAGGACCGCCTGGCGCTGGCGATCATTCTCGATGCCGAGCGCAAGGGTCTGCTCAAGCCCGGTGACACCGTCGTCGAAGCGACCAGCGGCAATACCGGCATTGCCCTGGCGATGGTCTGCGCCGCGCGTGGCTACAAGTTCGTCGCGACGATGGTCGAGACCTTCTCGATCGAACGTCGCAAACTGATGCGTGCCTACGGTGCCAAGGTGATCCTGACCCCGGCCGCCGAGCGCGGCACCGGCATGGTGCGCAAGGCCGAGGAACTCGCAGACAAGCATGGCTGGTTTCTGGCTCGGCAATTCCAGAACCCGGCCAATCCCGACTATCACGCAAGCACCACCGGTCCGGAGATCCTGCGTGACTTCGCCGGCCGACGTCTGGATACCTTCGTCACCGGTTGGGGCACCGGCGGCACCCTGAGCGGCGCCGGTCGGGTGCTGAAGGCAGCGCGCCCGGATCTGCGCATCGTCACCTGCGAACCGGCCGTCGCTGCGCTGCTCGCCGGCAAGGAGTGGTCGCCGCACAAGATCCAGGGCTGGACGCCGGACTTCGTTCCGGATGTGCTCGATCGCTCGATCTATGACGACAATCATCCGATCGAGGACGTCCTGGCGCGCGATACTGCCCGTCGGCTCGCGGCCGAAGAGGGGCTGTTCGTTGGCATCTCGGCCGGCGCCACGGTCGCCGCGGCGCTGCGTGAGGCGGAAAAGGCCGAGCCCGGCTCGGTGCTGCTGGCCATGCTGCCCGATACCGGCGAACGCTATCTGTCGACCTTCCTGTTCGAAGATATCAACGACGGTTCCGACGATACCTGGCTGGCCGAGTACGAGGCCGGTCGCGCCGGCTTGTAGATGTCCGTCGGGCCGAGCGCCGCTGCCTTCACTGCACAGCGGCTTTCGGCTCCCGAGGTTTCGCGCTGTTGTTCTGAGCGTGTCGGCGCTGGGCCATGAACGCATCCAGGCGCTCCAGCACCGCCTCAGTGTCGATCAGATCCATGACGCCGGGTCGTTCGATCTTCTCGCCCCAGCGCATGCTGGCGCCGTCGCGCCCGAGAACGCGCCGGGCAGCTTCGTGATAGCGATCGACGCACCAGCGGCGATCGCTGTACGGACCGCTGCGCGCCGGGTCGGTCGCTGCGTACAGACCGAGCACGGGGGTACCGACCGCGTTGGCCATGTGCACCGGGCCGGAGTCCGGACTCAAGACCAGGTCGGCGCGACGTAGCAGGGCCAGGGCGCGCTTGATCGTGTCCTTGCCGACCAGGTCGAGGACCGGCTGTCGGCAGTGTTCGACGATGGCATTGGCCATTGCCCGTTCATTCGCCGCCGGTCCGCCGCACAACAGTACCCGCATGCCATGCTGACGCACGGCGTAGTCGGCAACGGCGGCATAGCGTTCCGGCCGCCAGTTGCGCAGAGCGTGGCTGGCGCAGGCGCTGATGATCAGGCTGGGCTGATCATCAGCGGGCAGATGAAGGCGGGCGAACGTCTCGGCGTCCTCAGGAACCGGCAGATCCCAGCGCACTTCCTGATCGCCGTTCAGGCCCAGCGGTTGCGTGAAGCTGCCGAGCACGTCGAGCACGTGCGGTCGCGACTGATTGCCGGTCGGGATGCGCCGATTGATGAACAGTCCGTGGCCTTCGCGGCTGCGTGCACGGTCGTAGCCGATGCGCAGATCGGCGCGCACCGCCGTCGAGACCAGGTTTGCACGCAAGGCCAGCTGCATCAGCAGCAGGGCGTCAAAGCGGCGGCCACGCAACTGCCGGCGCAGCGCGCGCAATGCCCGCCAGCCGCCGCGCTTGTCGTAGGTGACGAATTCGACGCCGTCGAGGTCGCCGACCAGGCGGTGCTCGAAGGCGCCGACGATCCAGGTGATCGCGGTCGACGGCCAGTGTCGCTGCATGCGCCGGACCACCGGCACGACATGGCTGACGTCGCCCAGCGCCGACAGTCTCAGGATGCACACCGATGCCGGAGTGTTGTCGGCCGCGGTCATGCCGGCGCCCGGTGTCTGCCGCCGGACGAAAGGCGGATTGGTGATCCCGACCTGCGAAGCGGGGCCAAGCGGGGTGGGTCGGTGCGGCCGCCATCTGCGCGGCGGCCGGCTCGGGAATCCTGGGCAACGGTGGAGGCTCGGGCGATCATGTCCTGCGGTCGACTT
>CAZFUH010000249.1:3961-6341 GCA_964522235.1 uncultured Rhodanobacteraceae bacterium | reverse complement strand
TGTCCGACGAAGGAACGTAGGCCTCCGGCTGGTAGTAGTCGTAGTAGCTGACGAAATACTCGACCGCGTTGTCCGGGAAAAACGCCTTGAATTCGCCATACAGCTGCGCCGCCAGGGTCTTGTTCGGCGCCATCACCAGGGTCGGCCGCTGCACGTGCTGGATCACGTTGGCGATCGTATAGGTCTTGCCCGAGCCGGTGACGCCGAGCAGGGTCTGGTGGGCGAGGCCGGACTCGAAGCCACGGATCAGACTCGCGATCGCCTGCGGCTGGTCGCCGGCCGGGGCATAGTCGGATACGAGTCGAAAATGTTCGCTGCTGCGGTCATGGCTCATGCCGGCATTGTCCCACAGGCCCCGACCGGGACCGGCGCAATTGAGGACCAGAATCGACCTCGTTCACCCTCGAGTCGGCACTCAAGCTCACGATCACAGCGTGTCGGCCGCCGTGGTTGCAATTCCGATTCCGGGCGGGATGTTTTCCGATCGAAAACCGGGGCCGGCGCCGATGTCCGCCGCGGCCGGGGGCGGCGAAACTGGCGCCATGAACAGACACCACTCCCCCGACTATTCTTGCAAGACCGGCCTGACCCTGATCGAGATGATGATGGTCCTGGCGGTAATCGCCATTCTCGTCGGCCTCGGCGTGCCGAGCATGGGCAGGCTGGCCGCGCAGCACCAGTTGACCGCCGCGGTGAACAGCTATGTCGCTGGCTTTCAGCAGGCGCGTCTGCGTGCGGTCACCCTGGCTGGACAGACCGTCGCCTGCCCCAGTCGGGACGGTCGTACCTGTACCGGCGGACTGGACTGGGGCAGCGGCTGGCTGATCTACGACGACGACAATCGAAATCGTCGGCTCGATCCAGGCGAAAATGTCGTCGCCGTATTTCAGCCCTTGCGTCCGCAGCTGAGCGCATTCAGCAGCATTGGCCGACCGAGTCTGGTCTATCGCGCCGACGGCAGTTCCGCCGGAAGCAATCTGCGCGTGACCGTCTGCGACCAGCGCGGCCTGGTCGCGGGTCGATCGATCGTGGTCAACCAGGGCGGGCGTCCGCGCGCCGCCCCGGACGAACTCGGTCGCTGCGGTTGAATCAGCGGACTGCTCGAATCCGACGAAACTTGGCGCCACCGATGGCGCTCGGAGCGGCGGCAGCATTGCGCGGCCGGCCAGGCGCGGGACACCGAGCCCGCGCTGAGTTCAGCGATCGCAAGACTTTGCCTATTCGATGCTCAGCCAGCTGCTGGGCAGAGCACGCTCGACATCCAGGCCCGGCTTGACCTCCCGCCACCACTCGCCGTGCTCATCGCAGTCGAGATACTGCTGGTAAGGAAGCGCCGGCAGCGACTCCATATCGTAATCGGCACGTCCTTGCGCAAGCATGGCGCACAGGGCGCGCAGCAGTGGCAGCGACGCAGCCATGTCTTCGACGAACAGGAACTGCCCGGCCTGGTTGATCTCCAGGAAGTGCGGTTCACCGTCCCGGTCGAGCACGACGTCGATACACCCGAAGACCAGACCAAGCTTGTTCATCAGGCCACGCAGCTTGTCCTGGTAGGCAGTAGGCAGATCGAACGGTTCGGCGATCAAATCCGGACCAAACTGGTGCGCGCGCCAGTCGACGAAGGCACCACCGCTGCTCGAGACTACGCGAACGGTGAAGAAGCGCTCACCGATGACCACGATGCGCAGATCGCACACCTTGTCGACATACGGCTGAAAAATGCCCGGACACAGCGCAAGGCTGGCTTCGTCATCGAGCAACTCGGGTTCGAGCACGGTGGCGTAGACACTGCAGGTACGATCTCTCGCCGCCGTCGTCCAGCTATGCGTAGTGAAAGTCTTGTAGACCACGCGACCGTGCTCGGCGGTGAAGCGCCGGATCTGGTCGGGATCGTTCGAAATCAAGGTCGGCGGGAAACGCAGCCCGCATTCCCGCGCAGCATCCAGCTGCGCGAGCTTGTGTTCGGCTCGCATGGCCGCCGCCGGACGATTGACCCAGAGCTGATCGCAGAAGCGTTCGCCCAAGGCATAGAGGTTGCGCATCGTTCGCGACCATTCGCCGCCGATGAACACCCGATCGCTCGCCTGCGCCTGCGCCGACGGTTCCGGATCGCTCGGCCTTCGGTACCAGACCGAGCCGGTACGCTCACTATCCAACCAGCCGTGCGCCCGCCATGGCTCGCGATCATCACAGACCAGCGATTGCGCCGGCGCAGAATCGTCCGTCGGTGAAAGAAGCCAGATCGGCTTCAATCCGGCTTGCCGCAGTCCCCAACAGACGGCATGAGCATGAATATCGTGACGCATTGAGGACAGGATCAGCGGTTGACGGTGCATGCTCAGGCATCCAGGGAATCAGGCGAAGACAGAAACGCCTGACC
>CAZFUH010000249.1:0-3861 GCA_964522235.1 uncultured Rhodanobacteraceae bacterium | reverse complement strand
TGACGGTGCATGCTCAGGCATCCAGGGAATCAGGCGAAGACAGAAACGCCTGACCTTTCGGAGTGACTTAGAACGCGAATCCAGGATCGGACGGATCGTCACCGTTCGCACCGGTCGCGTGCGTATGCAAAGGCCGCGCACCGGCAACCATCGCCATCTCCTCGGCGCTCAGCTCGCGGGCCAACTTGCGGGCCAGCGGTCGCACCGCCTCGGTCTGGGACTGCGCGCTCTTATTGATATCATTCTTGTGCATTGAAATGTGCTCCACCAAACATGCCGGGATCTCTTGGACCGTCCCAGTCTCGGCCTTGGCGATCGATCGCCTCGCGAGGTCGAACCGTTCTGGACTGGAGCTCAAATCGGCCGGTCAGAGAACACTCTCGACGCTGGACGTCGAGCCGACCCAGAACAGTCAACACTCGCCGCCGTATGGTGCCGTCTGCTGCGCAGAGCTTCCGTGCCGACCCGCACGGTTGTTACATGCATGGATCACACTTGACATGCGTAGCTTAGTGCTCGATGAACCAGGTGCCGAGCGCTGTCACACGCCCATCGTCCCACTCACGCAAAAGCCGATAGCGTCCTGGCGACAACGCCAGAACGACACGGTCCTGCGCCGGCGGCACCAACATCTGGTCAACGGCCACCGCATTCGGTGGATCACGCTCACCGAAGGCGCGAACCAGGCTGCGTTCCTCGTCCGCTGCCAACCGAAGCTGATAGCTGCGGCGCCCCAGCATCGTCTGCATCCAGTCCGGACGTGAATCCGAGTAACTGACATGTGGAAAGAACACCGTCATGTCATAGCCCTCATGCGCCAGATAGGATCCGTCTTCCGCGACCAACACGATCGCCTCATCGATCATGTCGCAACGCTCCACCCCTCGATACAGTGGGTTCTGCCATTTCAGCGCCGGACTTGGCGTTCCGCCGACCTGGTTGATCGAAACCGGATCGATCCCGCTCAGTCGCTTGAACCGATACGCCATCATCGGCAGACCATCGTCCGGAACATCCTTGCGGACGTGCCCGCCGCCAGCATGTATGAAAGCGCGAGTTCCGGGGCGTGCCATCAGATATCGCTGAAGATTTGCCGCCTGCGATTGCTCACGCACCGCCCGCGCCAAGGACGGGTCGGCCACAGCCAATCTCTGTTCCGTCGTCCACTCATACGGGAACAGTGCATACTCCATCGTGATTGCTCTGCGGACCAGCTCCCCGAACACCGGCTCGACGGAATACGGTCCCAATTCAATGACCGATGTACGGTACTGCTCGACCTGATCACTCACGCCCGGCGGAAAAGTCTCCGCACCAAATGCGTTGAAACCCATTTCACGCAGACCTTCCAGCAGCGTCGCACTGAAAGCTCGGTGCATGGAAACGTGATGTCCTTCGTTGATCATCACGACCCTGGCGCTACGAGCCACGTCGAGGATCGCCGACACCGCAGGAATCCGCCGATAGGCGTCACAGTCGATTGACCGTGCCGGCTCCGCCGTATCCTGCGCCATCGAGGCGTACGCCAAGGCCTCGGCACCGATGACATCGCCGCTAATTACGTGAAATTGAGCGAGCGTATTCGTGTGCAGCCATCCCGTCCGAGTCAGCGCCTCGAAATGCGCGATCGCCTTAAGCGGCCGGTTGTCTTCATACAGACTTTGCCAAGCAGTATCCCACAGCGCCTGCCGATCGTCCGCGAATGCATCTGTCGGCACGCCTGACAGTGCAACAAAGGCTACTAAAACCCTACTAGATCGAGTCATTTCATTTGCCTGAGCTAATGTGCATCGACCCGCGTCTAATGGACGCGACCGTCGCGAATCTCGATGACTCGGTCGGCGCTGCGGATGGTTTCGGGCCGGTGTGCGATGACGATCCGGGTCACCGATAGTTCGGCGATGGCGTCGTTCACCGCTCGCTCGCGCGCCAGGTCGAGGTGGCTGGTGGCCTCGTCCAGGAGCAGGATTGCCGGTTGGCGATACAACGCACGTGCCAGCATCACGCGCTGCTTCTGGCCGCCGGACAGCGACGAACCCATGTCGCCAACCAGTGACTCGTAGCCCATCTGCATCGCGACGATGTCGTCATGAATCTGTGCAGCGCGTGCCGCGGCTTCGACCCGCTCCATCGTGGCGTCGGAATCGAAGAACGAGATGTTGTCGGCGATCGACCCGGCGAACAGCACGTCTTCCTGCATCACCGCCGCGCACAGATCGCGATACGCGACCAGACCGAAGCGTTCGATGTCGATGCCGCCGATCCGGATCGTTCCGGACACCGGCTGCAACAGACCGAGCAGAATCTTTGCCAGCGTGGTCTTGCCGCAGCCGGACGGGCCGACGATGGCCACGCATTCGCCGGCCGCGATCTTGAGCGAGCATTCATGCAATACCCATGGATCGTCGTCGGCGTAACGGAAGCAGACGTTGTCGACCTCGATGGTCGGAGTTGGCGCCGGGCCGGTGTATTCGCTATGTACATGCGGTTCCGGTGGCTCCAACGCGATATCAGCGATACGTTCGCCGTGCATGCCCAGCAGCCGGAATTCGACCAGCTTGTCGATCAGACTGCCCGCGCGGCTGGCGAACAGATCGGAGTAGGTCACGAACACCACCATCATGCCGGCGGTGAACTCCCCGTTGAGCACCATGACGGCGCCGATCCAGATCAGCACGATGCGCAGCGCGCCGAAAATCAGACGCGCAAGCGCCGAAAACGTCGCATTGACCCGGCCAATCGCCGCTTCCCGTAGCGCGACCTCGACCGCGGCGTTGGCCAGGCGCGCCCGCCGCTCGTTCTGCTTGTTCGCCAGCTTGATCGTCTGCACGCCTTCGATCGACTCGATCATCTGGCTTTGCTGGCGGCCCATGTGGATCAACTGCTCTTCCTTCAGGGTGCGCAGCCGCCGGAACGTCAACCAGCGCAACAAGGTGTAGAGGCCGAACGCGGTGACGACGATCAAGGTCAGTGGACCGCTGTACAGGACCAGCAGCAGCAACACGAACACCACCGTCAGGCCGTCGAGCATCGCTTCGACAAAGCTTCCGGTCAGGGTCTGCTGAATCGAATGCACCGAAATGAATCGGGACAGCACACCGCCAACGCTGCGCTTCTCGAAGTAGTCCAATGGCAGGCGCAGCAGATGACCGAACAGGTTGGTCACCCATTGTGCGCTGAGCGAAGCACCGAGCTCGGCGACGACCCAGCCGCGCATGACGGCGATCGCGGACTGGAACACGACGATGGTCAGGAAACCGATACCGATCAGGGTCAAAAGCGCAAGGTCGGAAGAAACCAGCACCAGATCCAGCACCCATTGCAGGGCCAGCGGCAGCGCCAGGGTCAACACTTCCAGCGCAAGCGCAAGCAGCAGAATCTGGATGACTGAACGGCGTATGCCATGGACCCGCCCGACCAGCCTGCGCAGACTGACGCGTCGGCGGGCCTGGATCGGTTCGAAGCTCGCCGAGGGTGCCAGTTCGAGGACGACGCCGGTGAAGTGGCGGCTGAACTCGGCCAGCGGCATCGAGACATGTCCGCGCCCCGGATCATGGATCTCGGCTCGACCGCGGTCGATGCGCTTGAGCACGACGAAGTGATTGAGATCCCAGTGCAGGATGCAGGGCAGGCGCAGGCCCGCCAAGTGTTCGATTTCGGCACGCAGAGGCCGGGTGTTGAAACCCAGGTTGCCGGCAATTGCGATCAGGCGCGACAGGCTGGCACCCTTCAGCGATACCGGAAAGCGACGCCGCAGGCTGGCCAGATCGACATCGTGACCGTGGTAGCGGGCAATCATTGCCAGGCAAGCCAGACCGCATTCGGCGATCTCGTTCTGCTGGATCACTGGCAATCGATGCC
>CAZFUH010000248.1:0-6349 GCA_964522235.1 uncultured Rhodanobacteraceae bacterium | reverse complement strand
GCGGTGCAGACGGTCGAAAGCTTTGAGCGTGCGATCCAGGATCAGGGCGCGTTCGTCGAACGTGGCTGGCTGGTCAATTCCGGCGAGTTCGACGGCCTGGAGTTCGAGGAGGCATTCGACGTGATCGCGCAACGGCTGGAGGCCCAGGGTCGCGGTCGGCGCCGGGTCAACTTCCGTCTGCGCGACTGGGGCGTGAGCCGCCAGCGCTACTGGGGTTGTCCGATCCCGATCATCCACTGCGCCGACTGCGGTGCCGTGCCGGTTCCGGAAGACCAGTTGCCGGTCGTGCTGCCGGAAGACGTCGAGTTCTCAGGCGTCACCTCGCCGATCAAGGCCGATCCCGACTGGCGCCGGACGGTGTGTCCGAAATGCGGCGGACCGGCCGAGCGCGAAACGGACACCTTCGACACCTTCATGGAGTCGAGCTGGTACTACGCCCGTTACACCTGTCCGGGCGCAAGCGAAATCGTCGATCAGCGTGCGAACTACTGGTTGCCGGTCGACCAGTACATCGGCGGCATCGAGCATGCGATCATGCATCTGCTTTATTTTCGCTTTTACCACAAGCTGCTTCGCGATTGCGGTCTGATCGTCAGCGACGAGCCGGCCAGCCGCCTGCTGTGCCAGGGCATGGTCGTCGCCGAGACGTTCTACCGGGAACAGGCCGATGGCAGTCGTGATTGGATCAATCCGGCCGAGGTCGAGATTCAGCGCGACGAGCGTGGCCGTATCGGCGGCGCCACGCTGCGCGAAGACGGCCGGCCGGTGCAGATCGGTGGCATCGAAAAGATGTCGAAGTCGAAAAACAATGGTGTCGACCCACAGGCCATGGTCGACAAGTACGGCGCCGACACCGTGCGCATGTTCTCGATGTTTGCGGCGCCGCCGGATCAGGGCCTGGAATGGAACGAGGCCGGTGTCGAGGGCATGGCGCGTTTTCTGCGCCGGCTCTGGAGTCAGGTGCATCGCCATGTCGCCGCCGGCCCGGTGGCCGCTGCAATCGACGTTCAGGCCTTGAATCCGGATCAGCGCGAGCTGCGGCGCAAGCTGCACGAGACCATTGCCAAGGTCGGCGACGACTACGGTCGACGCCTGTCCTTCAACACCGCGATCGCGGCAGTGATGGAGCTGGTCAATGCCCTGGTCAAGTCCGAAGACGGCAGCGCGTCGGGCAGGGCGATTCAGCAGGAAGCATGGTGCGCGATCGTTCTGCTGTTGAATCCGATCGCGCCGCATGTCTGCCATACGCTGTGGCAGGCCTTGGGCCACGACCCTGCTCTGCTCGAAGACCAGCCGTTCCCGAGCGCCGATGCCCAGGCGTTGCGCCGTGACACCGTGACCCTGGCGGTGCAGGTCAACGGCAAGCTGCGTGCGACGATCGAGGTTGCCGTCGATGCCGACCGTGAAGCGATCGAGGGACAGGCGCTGGCCGAGTCGAATGTTCAGACGTTTGTCGCCGGTCGCACGCCGAAGAAGGTGATCGTGGTGCCGGGCAAGATCGTCAACATCGTGATTTGACGGCAGTAAGCGGCGTGCGCCCAGGCTCCCAGCCCGCAGTATTGATGAACCTTCTGCTGCGGTCGCCGATCCATCCACTGGGACGCGGCGTGCTCCTGAAGAGCCGAACTTGCTCGACTTCGGTGTGGCCGGAGCGGGCGGCCTGCCGGCCGCAAAGCGCAGCAAGCTGCGCTCTACAACGGTGGGTCGGAGTTGCGCTGCTTTTTGTAGAGTCGAGCTTGCTCGACTTCAGCGCCGCAGACGGAGCGAGCGGCCTGGCGGCCGCATCGCGCAGCAAGCTGCGCTCTACAAGTAGAGCGTAGAGTCCGTTTCGACTCGGAGGGGCCAATTTTGCGTGGCTGTTGCAGAGCCGAGCTTGCTCGACGCCGGCGCGAGTGTCGGCTACGCCTTCGCTGACTTCCAGTCCGCGCGCTGCGTCCCAGCGGCGTCTCGCCGACCTCGCGATGAACGTTGTGTAGGAGCTTGTCGGCCGCTGCGTAGCAGGGCTTCTCCGCGACCGTCATGAAGCGGGCATAATGCCGGTTTCCCCGCCCGACCGGACCCCGGATGCCGCAACCGATGCCTACCTCGCCGCGACGACTCGTATTCAAGCGCCAGCGCCGGCTGGCTGTTTCCGTGCTCCTGCTCGCAGTGGTGTTCCTGGGCTCCGCTTCCGGCTGCGGTTTCAAACTGCGCGGTGAGGTCGCGTTGCCGGATGCCATGCAGCGCCTGCGCCTGGACATGGCCGATGCCGGACCGCCGATCCGTCGCGAACTGGCGGCAGCGCTGGAGCGCGGCGGGGTGATCCTGGTACCGCCGGACGAGCTCGGCAGCGCGGTGTTGCGCGTACCGGTCAACAGCGCCTATACCGAGGCGCTGACGATCAGCGATCAGGCCCGGGTTCGCGAGTTCGCCGTCCGTCATCGCGTCGTGCTCGAGGTCCGCAGCGCCGACGGTACGGTGCTGTTGCCGGAGCAGGAGATTCTGCTCGAACGTGACTTTGTCTTCGACCAGACCGACGCGCTCGGTGTCGCCGGCCAGGAAGAGGCGCTGCGCCGGGATCTGGAGCGTGAGATGGTGCGCGCGATCCTGCGCCGCATCGAGAGCATCGACGGCGGACGCTGACCGGCCATGGCAACAGCGCCGGCCAGACTGGACCAGCTGTACCTGCATCTGGAACGTGAGAGTCTGGCGCCAGCCTATCTGCTGGCCGGCCAGGAACCCTTGCTGTTGCTCGAGGCAGCCGATGCCGTGCGCGCCGCCGCACGTGGCCACGGCTATGTCGAGCGCGAGGTACTGGAGGCCGGCGAAAGCGGCTTTGACTGGGGGCGGTTGGCGGCCAGTGCGCAGCAGGGTTCGCTGTTCGGCGGCGGCCGCAAGCTGGTCGATGTCCGCCTGCCCAGCGGCAAACCGGGCAAGGACGGTGCCGAGGCCCTGAAAGGCTATGGTGACTGCTCCGGCAGCGACACCATCGTACTGCTGACCTGCACCGAGTGGAGCAAGAAGCACGCCGACGCCGCCTGGGTCGGCGCGTTCGCCGCTGCCGGCTGGTACGTGCCGATCTGGCCGCTGAAGCGCAACGAGCTGCCGGCCTGGATCGGCCGCCGAGCGCGTGCGAACAAGCTGGTACTCGACGAGGATGCGGTTGCCATGCTCGCCGAGCGTACCGAGGGCAACCTGCTGGCCTGCGCTCAGGAGATCGACAAGCTGGCCCTGCTCGGCCTTGCCGGCAGCATTGCTGCCGAACAGCTCGATGCAATCCTGGCCGAGCAGGCGCGTCTGGACGTATTCGCGCTCAGCGACGCGGCACTTGCCGGCGATGCCGCGCGCGCGCTGCGCATTGTCCGCGGACTGCGCGCTGAGGGTGCGGCCATCGTACCGCTGTTGTCCTGGCTGGGCGGCCAGGTCGAACTGCTGGCACGCGCTGCCGAGGCCGAGGAGCATGGTGCCGGCGGCGAACGCGCGTTGCGTTCGGAGCGGGTCTGGGATTCGCGCCTGGCGCTGTACAAGGGCGCCCTGCGTCGACTGGGCGCGCGTGGTTGCGGCAAGGCCCTGGTGACACTGGCGCATCTGGATCGGGTCGCGAAAGGTCGTGACTCCGGCGATGTCTGGTTGGAGACCGAGCGTCTGGTTCTGTTCCTGTGCGGCGCCGGCCGCCGCCGCGCTGCCTGAGGTTCGATGCCGATGATCGATCGCCGTCCAGTCGCCCTCTTCGGCGGCACCTTCGACCCGGTTCACTTCGGGCATTTGCGCGTTGCCTGGGAAGTGGCCGAGCAATTGGATTGCGAGGTCCGTCTGTTGCCGTCGGCGCAGCCGCCGCACCGGGGCATGCCCGGTGCCAGCGCCGACGACCGCGCCAGGATGCTGGAGCTGGCGCTGACCGGGCAGGACCGCTTGCGCCTGGATCGACGTGAGCTGGATCGCGCCGGCCCCAGTTACAGCTTCGACACCCTGGCCGAATTGCGCGCGGAGCTGGGCCCGGAACAGCCGCTGATCTTCGTCGTCGGCGCCGATGCCTTCCGGGCACTGCCCCATTGGCACCGCTGGCGTGAGTTGACCGGTCTGGCGCATCTGGTCGCCATGACCCGACCGAGGCAGCGGCTGGACAAGCTCGATCCGGAGCTGCATCGGGCCATGGCCGGGCGCTGGACCGGCATGGTCGAGCGCCTGCGCGGCGAGCCGGCGGGTCGGGTACTGGTGGTGCGGGTGACGCCGTTGGCGATTTCGTCCAGTCTGATCCGGGCCAGTCTGGCTGCCGGCCGTTCGCCGCTGTATCTGCTGCCGCCGCCGGTACTGGCGCATATCCGCAAGCGCAAGCTGTACTCGTCACGCTCCTGAGTCCGGTCAGCCCGAATCTTCGGTCGGGGTCGGGGCAGGGACCGGAGCGTCCTGCCTGACCGCGGACAATCGCAGTCCCGAGCCAATCCCGGGCTCGGTCAGCGTTCATCTACGAGGCGGTGGTCGCGGTCGCGGCGGCGCTATACTGGCAGCCAATCCATCCAGAGGTAATCCGGTTGTCCGCCAAACCTGCTGTTGCCGACCACGAGTCGGTCCTCGATCCGGAGTCGTTGCGCCAGCGCGTACTTGTGGCACTGGACGATATCAAGGCCAAGGACGTGCGCGAAATCGACGTCCGCGGCAAGACCAGCGTCACGGATTTCATGATCGTCGCCTCCGGCACGTCCAGCCGGCACGTCAAGTCGATCGCCGACGAAGTCATCCGACAACTCAAGGGCCAGGGTGCGCCGCCGCTGGGTGTCGAGGGTGAGCGCGAGGGCGAGTGGGTGCTGGTCGATCTCGGCGACGTCGTCGTTCACGTGATGCTGCCGCGCGTGCGCGAGTTCTACGGCCTGGAACGGCTGTGGAGCGTCGCCGAAGAGGCGCGGCAGAGCGCCGCCAGCGCAGGATGATGCCGTCGGCCGCGGCATCGCCGGGCGCGCGCTCGGCTCTGTCCTGGTTGTGGTTGTCGGCGGCGATCATCGTCGCCGATCAGATCACCAAGTACCTGGCCGAAAGCCTGCTGAGTTACCACCAGCCGGTGCCGGTGCTGCCGTTTCTGAACTGGACCCTGGTCTACAACCCGGGCGCAGCGTTCAGCTTTCTCAGTGACGCCGGCGGCTGGCAGCGCTGGTTCTTCCTCAGCCTGGCGCTTGCGGTCAGTGCCCTGCTGATCCATTGGTTGCGCCAGACCCCGCGCCACCAGCACTGGATCGCCGTACCGTATGCACTGATTCTGGCCGGCGCACTCGGCAACGTCATCGATCGCGTGGTCCATGGTCACGTCATCGACTTCATCGACGTGCACTGGCGCGGCTGGCATTTTCCGACCTTCAATATCGCCGACAGTGCGATCAGCATCGGCGCCGCCATGCTGATCACAGGCTTGCTGCTGCGCAAGACCTGAGGCGATTGCTGCGATACTACCGCCCATGCAGGTACTGCTCGCCAATCCCCGCGGTTTTTGCGCCGGTGTCGACCGCGCGATCGAGATCGTCGATCGTCTGCTCGACGCCTTCGGCGCGCCGGTCTACGTCCGTCACGAAGTCGTGCACAACCGCTTCGTCGTCGATGGCTTGCGCAAGCGCGGCGCCATCTTCGTCGACGAGTTGCACGAAGTGCCCGATGGCGCCACCGTCGTGTACTCGGCACACGGAGTGTCCCAGGCGGTACGCAATGAGGGTGGCAAGCGAGGTCTGAAGGTCTATGACGCGACCTGTCCGCTGGTCACCAAGGTCCATATCGAGGTGCAACAGCATTGTCGGGCCGGCCGCGACGTGCTGATGATCGGCCACGCCGGCCATCCCGAGGTCGAAGGCACCCTGGGTCAATGGGACGCTGGGAACTGCAATGGCGGCCAGATCCACCTGGTCGAGACGGTCGGCGATGCTCGCAACGTGCCGGTGCGCGACCCGCAGCGCCTGGCCTTCGTGACCCAGACCACGCTTTCGGTCGACGACACCCGCGAGATCATCGCCGCGCTGGAGGCACGGTTCCCGGACATCGTCGGCCCGCGTCGCGACGACATCTGCTACGCGACCCAGAATCGCCAGGATGCCGTCCGTCGCCTCTCGGATCAATGCGACCTGGTCCTGGTCGTCGGCTCCCCGAACTCGTCAAATTCCAACCGTTTGCGCGAACTGGCCGAGAAGGCCGGCGTGCCGGCCAAACTCATCGACGGCGCCGACGACGTCCGGCCGGAATGGCTGAGTGGCAAGCACTGCATTGGCCTGACCGCCGGCGCCTCGGCCCCGGAGCGCCTGGTCCAGGACGTGGTCGCTCGGCTGCGTGAGCTTGGCGCCGACTGCGTCGAGGAGCTGGACGGCAAGCCCGAGGACATCGTCTTCGCGCTGCC
>CAZFUH010000247.1:0-6356 GCA_964522235.1 uncultured Rhodanobacteraceae bacterium | reverse complement strand
GACCCTTGCGCGGCGAGCCATGGAAATCCCTGGCGACGGTCTTCAGCGGCACGACAATGAATAAGTGCAGGCGGCTTCGAGGCGCTCAGCGTAGCGCGAGCGCGTCGCGTCTGCCGAGACTCGGGGCCGAGCGCAGTCGCGCCTGCGTTGCGGGATCGCCGATCCCCGCCATGGCCCCGCGCCGCTACGCTCGCCCGGCGAACTCGCCGCTGGTGGTGTTGACCAGGATCTTTTCGCCGTTGCTGATGTACTCGGGCACCATGATCTCGATGCCGGTGGACAGGCGCGCCGGCTTCGGCCGCTTGGTCGCAGTGCCGCCTTTGAGTTCGGGGGCGGTTTCGATCACTTCCAGGGTGACGCTTGCCGGCAGCTGCACGCCGACCGGCTCGCCCTCGATCAGCAGCCTTCCAGACCGTCGGTGATGTAGCCGGCAAGGTCGCCGACGGCTTCTGGTCCGATCAGGTACTGACTGTAGTCCTCGCTGTCCATGAACACGAAGGCATCGCCGTCCTTGTACGAGTAGCTGGCCTGGCGACGCAGCAGCTCGACTTCCTTGAGCTCGTCGTCGGCGCGAAGGCTCAGATCGTGTTTCTGGCCGCCGGGAACGCTGTACAGCGTGAACCGGTAGGTGGTGTTGCCGCCGCGAGCGGTCGGAACGCTCTTGTCGACTTCGCGGACCTGCCAGGTGCGGCCGTCGTGCTCGACGACATTGCCGCGCTTGATCTCGTTGGCTTTCATGATTGGACCTGGGCGCAAGGGAGCGGAGGAAAGTGCGGACGAACCATGGCTATTTCGGCGCCAGGCGGACGGCACCGTCGAGGCGGATGGTTTCGCCGTTGAGATAGCGGTTGCCGAGGATGAAGGCGACGGTGTCGGCAAACTCCTCGGGTCGGCCCAGGCGCGACGGGAATGGGATCGAGGCGCCCAGCGATTCCTGTACCTGCGGCGGCATGCCATCGACCATCGGCGTCCAGAAAATGCCGGGTGCAATCGTCATCACGCGGATGCCGAAACGGGCCAGCTCGCGCGCCATCGGCAAGGTCATGCCGACGACGCCGCCCTTGGAAGCGGAGTAGGCGGCCTGGCCGATCTGGCCCTCGTAGGCAGCGATCGAGGCGGTATTGACGATCACGCCGCGTTCGCCGTCCTCACCGGCCGGGTTGTGCTGCATCAGGTTCGCTGCCGCCTTGGCGACATTGAAGCTGCCGACCAGGTTGACGCCGACCGTGCGCGCGAAATTGTCCAGCGGCATCGGCGATTCCTTGCCGAGCACGCGGCCGGCGCCGAGGATGCCGGCGCAGTTGATCGCCAAGTTCAGCCCGTCCATGGCCTCACCGGCACGGCCGAGCACGTCGACGACGCCGGTCTCGTCGGTGACGTCGACCTGGAAGTAGCGCGCCTGTGTTCCGAATTCTGCGGCGGCGGCCTCGCCCTTGTCGGCCTGGACATCGAGCAGACAGACCTGGCCGCCGGCGGCCACCAGACGGCGGGCGACGGCGTGGCCGAGACCGGAGACACCGCCGGTGATGACGGCTTTGACCGAGTTGAGTTGCATGAGCTGTTCCGGTTGCGGAGTCAGCCGCGCATTCTAGCCGGTTCGCTGCTGAGCAGTTGTGCGACCTGATCGCATAGCGTCTCGGCGACGCCGGTGGCATCGAACAACGCGGGCAGATGGTCGAGGATGTGTGCGCTCATCGCGTTGCGGCGCTTGCGATCGCCAGCCAATGCGATTGCGGTTTCGATCACGGCCGCCGGCGAATTGACGATCAGTTCGTCGAGACCAAGCCGGCGCAGCATGGCTGCCGACTGCCGGGCACGCATGAATCGACCTGGGCAGGTGACCACCGGCAGGCCGGATGCGAGTGCGTCGATGCTGGTATTGCCGCCGGACCAGTGCAGGCTGTCGACCATGACGTCGCAGGCGCGATTGATCTGGAGAAAGCGTTCGCGCGAAGTCATCGGCAGGAAGCGCAGTTGCCGATCCGGATCGATGCCGACGGTTCGCAGCGCCGGTTCGATGCGGGCGCGAAATGCGCCGAGCAGGCCCGAGCCTTCGCCTTCGAACAGGACCAGCAGCGCCTTTGGGTCGCCTGCGGCGATTCCGGTGATGACAGCATCGTTGTCCGGGTGCAGCTTGAACAGCGCATGCGGCAGCAGGTACAGGCGACGGTCTTCGGGCAGGCCGAGTTCGCTCCGACTGGCCGGCGCCGGGGTTGGTGGCGGCGGATAGTCGGTGCCCAGGCCGGGCAACAGACGCAACGGTTCGCGGTAATGGCTTTGGCCATCGTCCGGCTCCATCTCGGCGCAGGAGAACCAGGCGTCCAGCGTCGGCAGTCCGGCACCGACCGGATGTCCCCAGGCTGCGGCCTGACGCGGGGCCAGGCGCAGCGCCGCAACCGCCGGCAGTCGGTAGTCCATGCCCAGCTCCGGATAGATCAGCAGGTCGCAGCGGGCTTCATGCAGACGCCGGACCAGTCCGTCGGCACCGTCGTCGACGAACTCCAGATGCGCGGCCGGTGCGGCGATTTCGTCGGTGAAGGCATCGCGCCGTGGACCGAGCTGGAACAGCAGGACTTCATAGCCGGCCTGCGCGAGCATCCGCGGCCAGCTGGCGAAGTAGTGTCCTGCCGTGCAATGGCGGAACGACGACGACACCAGGCCGATGCGGCGTCCATGGCCGGAACCTTCCGGCGCTGGCAATTCGATCGGCGCCAGGCGCGGCGCGCAGCGCGCGAGCAGATCGCCGTAGCGCGTTTGCAGCTCACGATCGTCGCGGCCGTGATAGGCGAGATAGAAGTTTGCCCAGCCAAGCTGGGCCAGGCTGCGTTCGCAAGCGGCCAGATGTTGTGTGGTCAAGGTGTGCTGCAACAGGTCCAGTCCGTGCTGAAAGCGTTCGCGTACGGTGTCGATATCGCCCTGGTCGCAATGCACCGCCGGCATCAGCAGCTCGCAAGCGATCAGGCTGCGCAGCCCCGGACTGATGCGACCGTGGGCCAATGCCTGGTAACAGCGGCGGCAGGCTTCACGCGCGGCCTCGGTTTCGCCGGCACGGGCGAGGTACTCGGCAATCTCAAAGACCCGGCCACAGCAGTCGGCATCGATCTCCAGGCGTGCGATCAACGCAGCGCAGCGTCGCGGCAGGTCGGCGGCGGACAGGATCTGCGCGGCGCGCAGCAGAAGTGCGCTGTGCAGTTGTGGATCATCGTCGGACAGTTGATTCAGTTGCGACCGCGCTTCGTCCAGGCGTCGGTTGCGGAGCAGCCCATAGGCCAGTTCCAGCCTTGTTTCGACATCATCCGGCGCCAGTTGCGCCGCTCGTTGCCAGAACGCCAAGGCCTCGCCGTCGCGCTGCTGATCGTGCAGCAGCAGCGCGATATTGAACGCGGCATCGCGATTGTCTGGCCAGAGTGCCAGGGCGTCGCGAAAGGCAGCTTCGGCTTGTGCGTCCTGCTGCTGGCGACGCAAGGCCGCGGCCTGGCGATTCAGCGCCACCGACAGCGCGCGCGCATAGCCGGGGTGTTGCGGACGCAGTGTCAGCAGGCGTTGCAGGGCCGTGATCGCGGCAGCGATACGCTGGCTACGCAGCGAGGCATTGGCGAGCACGACGAGCGCCGGTTCCAGGTCCGGCTGTCGATCGAGGATGGTATGCGCCAGGTGCAGCGCGCGCTCGTCGTCACCGGCCTGAAAGGCGGCCAACGCGTGTTGCAGGGTCAAAGTGAGATCCATCGGCCGGGCAGGGTAGCAGAGCAGGGTTGGCGACGATGCCGGTGTGGCGAATTTCCGCCAATCGCTTGAGGCGTGTATGAGGTGCTGCTAGCGTTCCGGCTCAAGGCCGGTTTCAGAGCCTGATTCGGGGGAAATCGCAATGACGAGTACGGTGGACGCCGTGTTGTCTGGCGGCCAAGGCCGGGTAGCGAAGCTGATCCTGATCATGATGGTTCTTGTACCGGCCGCGGCGACGGCCGGCACCGCCGGTGGTCGTCAGCCGGTCGGCGTTCAAGCTCCGGTCGGCATGGCCTGGCAGTTGGAATTTGCCGACGAGTTCGACGGCAACAGCTTGAATGACTCGGTCTGGCGTGCCTATCACAGCACCTATGGCGACGGCAATTTCGAGTTGCAATGCTATCGGCCGGAAAATGCGCTGGTGTCCGGGGGCACGCTTAAACTGCGCGCGCTCGAGCAGGAATACACCTGTCCATCCTGGAGCAATAGTCTGGGTTTCGCGACGCCGCACCGCCAGTATACGTCGGCGTTTCTCGGCACTCGTGAGAACGGTGTGTACTTTCCCCGCTACGGCTACTACGAGGCGCGGATGAAGATTCCTCGTCAGCGTGGTCTCTGGCCGGCCTTCTGGCTGCGCCATCGCGATGGCTCGAACGTGGTCGAGATCGACGTCATGGAGGCGTTCCCCGGCGAAGCGCCGAACGGCATCGTTTCAACCTTGCACTACACGCCGCGCGCGAACGTCTGGAAAGGCTATCGTTCGATCGGTTCGGCGGCGCTGCCGCCGCAATGGCTGACCTTGGGAGTGGCGATCCTGCCGGTGGCCGATCAGGTTCAGATCGCGTTCTATCATGACGGCCAGCTTGTCCAGCGTACCAGCGGCCTGGTGACCGGCACACCGTTCGACACCGGCATGAGCGGTGGTGGCAGCACGTTCTCGACCGAGCCTTTCGGTCGCCATCCGGGCCAGGGGTTGTTCGACATCGCCCTGAACCTCGCGGTCGGCGGTTTCAGTGCCGGCAACCCGGATGACGATGCCCAGACCTGGTTCTGCCACTGGAACGCGAGTTGGGTAACCGTCGCGGCGCCAGCGGATGCGCCGGCCGGGGCGTCGGTGATCCAGCGCCTGATGCAGATGGCCGATGGCTCATGGCGGCATCGGGCCTGCACGCAGCCGGCTCCGGTCGGCGCCGGGGGCGTCGCGCCGAGCTTCCCGGTCGAGTTCGAAATCGATCACGTCCGGGTCTGGTCGCTCGTGGATGACCGACTGTTTGTCGATGGTTTCGAACTGCCTTGAGTCGATGGTGGCTGGCCCGGTGGCGACGGAGGTGGTCTCGATCGTGGTGCTCATCGTTGCGATCACAGAATGAACGGACCCCTGCACGTGGTGCCGTCAACACCGTGCTGACCGGCGTTGCCGCCTTTGCCGCGGTATATCCTGACCAGCGTCGAATCGGAGCCGAACGTCATGAGCAACGACCGTCTGCTCGGTGTCGTATTGATCGCCGCGCTGGCGCTGATCATCGGCTGGGTACTGTATGTCGGCCGGAGCGTGCTGGTGCCGATCGTGTTCGCTCTGCTGATCGTCTATGTGATCGTTGGCGTCAATCGGCTGCTGGCGCGGATTCCGATGGTTGGTGCGCGAATTCCGGCACTGCTGCTGTCGACGTTCTCGGTGCTGGTGATTCTGCTGGCGCTGGCGGCCGGCGTGTCGCTGCTGGCCAGCAATGTCGGCAAGGTCATCGAAATGGCACCGCGCCTGCAAGATTCCTTGCTCGAGCAGATCCAGGCTGCTGCGACCTGGTTCGGCATCGAGGTGGCGCCGACCTGGACCACCCTGCGCGATGGCGTGCTCGAGCGGGTCGACCTGCAGGCCTGGATTGGTCCGGCCGTAACCTCGATGACGTCGATGCTGGTCGGCCTGTTCATCGTCCTGCTCTATGTCACCTTCATGCTGATCGAACGGCAGGCGATGTCGCTCAAGCTTGACCGCCTGTCCGACAACCGCGCCCAGGTGCGCCGGGTCCGGCAGATCCTGAACAAGGTCAATAATCGCATCGGTCGTTATCTGGCGCTGAAGACCCTGGTCAACGTCGTCCTCGGTGTGGTCAGCTGGCTGATCATGGTCATTGCTGGGCTGGAACTGGCTGCGTTCTGGGCCGTGCTGATCGCGGTACTGAACTATGTGCCGTACATCGGCTCGTTCCTCGGCGTGCTGTTTCCGGTCGCCTTCGCCCTGGTCCAGATTGGAGAGCCAGGCGTGATCCTGTCGATGGCGATCGGTCTGGTCGCGGCGCAGTTCGTCATTGGCAACCTGCTCGATCCGTTCCTGATGGGCAACTCGTTGAACCTCAGCCCGTTCGTGATCCTGGCGACGTTGGCGATCTGGTCCAGTCTCTGGGGCATTGCCGGCGCTTTTCTGTCGGTGCCGATGACCGCCGTGGTCGCGCTGGCACTGTCGGAGTTCAAGCAGACCCGGCCGATTGCCGTGATGCTGTCGCGCAACGGACGGGTATAGCGTCAGTCGATCTTTTCGTCCGTTGCCTGTATCCCGCCCAATCCTGTTCCTGCGGCGGTTCCGGCGCCGGTCCGCATCGGCGTTCGTCGTCGGCGCGATCCCGGTACAGCGATCG
>CAZFUH010000246.1:0-6366 GCA_964522235.1 uncultured Rhodanobacteraceae bacterium | reverse complement strand
TCGACCGAGCCGCTCCATTCACCGGCCTCCTCGGCCAGGGCGTGGCTGCCGGAGAGGGAAATCGAACTACACACCAACAGCAGGGCAACGCCATTCGTCCTCATGTCATGACCTCTTCGGTGGTTGGGATGCGGATGCCGCACGGCGTAGGCCGGGCCGGAGTTCAGCTGTGCGGGCGCTCACCGGCGGTGCCGCTGGCGATCGCCGTCGGATTCAATAGCCGTGTATGCGGTCCTCCTCCGGGACGCCTGAGCTGGGTGCTCGAAACGGCCTCGCAACGACCGTGCCAGTTCTGCTGCATCGCAGCAGTCAGAGTCACTCGACAAGGTGTTCGTGCTGCATCCAATGAGCGCGGGCAGTAGCGCAGTCGCGCCAGACTGGCAAAATCACGTGGAAAAAGCCGGCATGGATTCATCCGCGGAGTGCGCTCGGCTGCGCAAGATCGGTGCATCGCTCGTGATGCAATGCACCAATTGGGATCAGGGTGGGGGAAATGGCCGAGCCGACCGATCGCTGTTGGCAAGGGCGAGGCTGATACCGGCGGGAGCATGTCGATGACGCCTGCCGTGTGACGCCATGACCAGAACCCGCGGAAAGCTGCGCGTACATTCGGTATGCGACAGCACGCCCAGCGACGAAACAGCGACAGCCGCACCCCAGCTAGACCGCAGGCCAGGCCGGTACCGGCAACCAGCGACCACGCGCCCGCGGCCCATGTTCTCGGCATCCTCGGCATTTCCGATACCGAGGAACAGGTGTATCGGCATCTGGTCAGTCATCCCGGTGCCCGTCTGCGGGAGATCGCCGCCATGCTGGTGCTGTCCGAGCGACGCGTGTTGCGTCTGCTCGAGGCAATCGAGGGCAAGGGACTGGCCCGACACTCGCCTGAGCATCCGCGTCGCTACCATCCCGCGGCGCCGGACATGGCGATCGAAGCCTTGATCCTGAAGCAGCAGGAGGATCTGCAGCGGGCACGAGTTGCGGCGCGCCAACTGCAGGAAGATGCGGTCGCCGCACGGCCGCCCGGGATTCCGGAACAGATGATTGAACTGGTCGCGACCAGCGAAGCGGAGCGTCTGGTGTTTGAGCAAATGCATCTGGGGGCCCAGGACGAGCTGATCACCCTGATGCGCCCGCCGATGCGGGTCTCGAACATGAGCCCGCCGTACGACCATTCCCTGCAACGTCAGGCTCACGAGCGCGGCGTACGTTTCCGCACGATCATCGACGCCGATTATCTGGAGCTGCCGAATGCCGTCGGCTACCTGCGCAGCGAAATGCAGGTCGGACTCGATACGCGTGTCGTACCGAGCCTGCCGTTCAAGATGGTCCTGGCCGACCGCCGCATGGCGATCATTCCGCTCAAGCCCGAACAGGCCGACAGCCATGTTCTTCTGGTGCGCTCCTCGGCCTTGCTCGACGCCCTTTACGCGTTGTTCGAGATCCTCTGGCAGCGCGGTGCGCCGGTGCGGCTGTCGGCGGACGACAGCCTGGTCGACGCCGAGACCGTGCCCGGTCTGGCGCCGGAGCTGCGACCGCTGCTGGCTCTGATGGCGGCGGGCATGAACGACAAGGCAATCGCACACGAACTCGGCATCTCGCCACGGACCTTGGAACGACGCGTCGCTTGCCTGATGCAGTCATTGGGTGCACGCACGCGATTCCAGGCCGGATATCTAGCCTGCATTTCTCACACTGGCGGACTTCCGCCATGACGGAGGTTCGCCACGTTTTCGTCTTGAAGCCGTGGCGACAACGCGCCGACACTCGATGTCAGCGTGACGCAGTTCGCGTCCGCGACTCGCAGCGGTCCGGTTCGAGTTTCGAAGCCACGGACGAGGATCGAATTCGGCGCCGTTGCCATCGCGTTCAACCACGGAGGGATCTCATGGTCCAGACATCAATTCACCACAATTGCAGCAATCGGCTCCGGCCAGCGCGCCGCTCGTCGGCGGTCGCTCGGGCCAGTCTCGGGTTCGTCGGCGCCATCCTTGTCATGTTCGCGGTCGCAGGCCAGGGGCAGGTACCTGGGCAGCAATGGCCGCAGTCGGCACCGCGCAGCGATGCACCTGTGCCGACCGGTGCCGATCCCGGCGATCTCGACATCTACGACACCCGCCACGGCCTGCTCGCCGCCGCCGACGGGGTGCCGCTGCGACAGGAGGATTTCGCCGCCGGGTTCACCACGCCGGGCATGGTCAGCACCTGCTTCCAGGCCGTCGGTCATCTGGCCAACGATCCCTGCTTTGCGCCCGGTGATCTGCAACCGGGCTTCGGCATCCGCAGCAGCCGCGGCAGCATCTTCGACGCCAACCAGGCTGATGTCGATGTCGTGACCTTGGGAGAATCCATTCTCGGCACGCCGACCAAGGTGGTTGGCGCCAATATCCCCGATCTGCCGTGGAATCCGACCCGGATCGACTTCGATCCGCACCCGACCGTGATCGGCATGGATGTCTACGACGGCATGCAAGGACAGACCGTGCAGTTGTGGGTGTATGACGCCGCCGAACAGCTGATCGGCAGCTTTAGCGTCGAGCCGACTGCGACCAATGCCCCGGTGTTCGCAGGTTTCATCAGCCCGGTACCGGTGCGCCGCGTTGAAATCAATGCCCTGGTCGAAGGCGGCGCCGAGCTGATCGGTCATCTGATCTACGGCGGCGGTGCCGGGCGTCTGGTTGCAGCGCAGAGCCAGCTCGACTTCGGCCCGCTGGCAGTCGGTGACAGCGCCGAAGGCGAACTGGAGTTGATCAATCACGGTCACCTCGACCATCTCGTTTCGACCTTGCCGGTACTGCCGGCGCCGTACCAGTTGTTGAACGACGGTTGCAGCGGCATAACGCTGGCGATGGACGAAAGTTGCAGCGTGGAGATCGGCTTGGCGCCGCAGCATGAGGGCAACTTCGATCGGCCGTTTCGCTTCGGCGAGGGCGAGCACGACCGCGTGCGTCTTCGCGGCCAGGCTCGCGGCCCTCGACTGGCGTCCGTGCCTGGGCATCTGGATTTTGGCAGCGTCGCCGCCGGCGCCAGTTCGCCGCCGCAAACCCTGACCCTGGTCAACCTCACAGGTGCCACGGTCCGCGCGTCGCAGGCGGCCTTGGTCGCGCCGCCGTTCTCGCGTGTCGGCGGCGACTGCGCCGTCGGAGCAATCGAGCTACAGCCGGGCGACGCCTGCACGCTGGAACTGGTGTTCGCACCCGCGGCAGCCGGCGAATTCGACGCCGATCTGCACTTGCAAGCCGGCGCGACCAGGATCGTCCGGGCCAGCCTGCATGGGGTTGCCACGCAGACATCGGGAGGTGGTCAATGAGCACGCACAACCACGTAGTCACCGTTTCCGCAGTTGTCGCGATGGTGTTGGCGGTCACTCCGATACTCGCCGACAGCGGGTCCGGGTCGTCGGATCGTGGTGTTCTGATTCGTTATCAGCACATCGACGAGCTGCTCGCGGCCGCCCGTAGTCGCAACCTTGTGCTGAGTCATGAGGACTTCGAGAACAGCATGGCGCGGTTTCTGAACCAGATGGAGTTCGCCGCGTGTACCGAACCGGTCAGCAGCGCTTCTGACGACGCCTGCTTCGCGCCCGGCGATCTGGTCGACGGCTTCTCGATCCGGTCTTCGCATCTGAAGGGTGTGCTGTCCCAAGGGATCGACATTCTGAGTGTCGACTCGATGACGATCGGCGCCTGGCCGTATCAGAGCTCGCCTTCCTCACTGAACTACACGCGCGTCGAATTCGATCATGGCCCGACCCTGGTCGCCGCCGATGTCTATGGCTTCCAACTGGCACCAGGCATCCCGACCGGCGATCCGGTGTCGGTGGTGGTCGAAGCATTCGGCCTGGACGGGAAGTCGTTGGGCAGCTTCGAAGTGCTGCCGTCGGCGTACAACCTGCCGGCCTTTGCCGGCTTTCAGAGTTCGGTTCCGATCGCTGCGGTTGAGTTCGGCACTCGGGCGATGAATGCCGGCGAACAGATCGACAACCTGTACTTCGGTGGCGGCGCCGGACGACCGGTGCTGCAGCACCGGCAGCTGGATTTCGGCGCCGTCGGCGCCGGTGCGGTGGCGGTGCAATCCCTGCAAATCGACAACGGCGGCAGCCTGCCGTTGAGCCTGGGTGTTCCACAGGTGTCCGGCGGGCCGTTCGCGGTCGAGGATGAAGACTGCTCGCAGGCAGCGCTGCCGGCCGGAGCGTCGTGCACGGTCTGGATCAGTTTCCAGCCCGGCTACCGCGACGACTATCGCGCGCGTCTGAACATCGACGGCGATCACTCGCAGACACCGACGCAAGTACGACTTAGCGGCACCGGCATCGACAGCATCGGGGGTGGGCAATGAGCACCATGGATTTTCGTACTGGCGTCGTCGCCGCCTCATCCGGGCACTTGAAGATGCGCATTGCACTGTATGCGACCGCGGCACTGGCCAGCTCCGGGCTTGCGGCACAGACGCCACATCAGGTCTGGCTGGATGCGCAGGAGCGCGCCGCAGCGCCGACCGCACCGACGCCGGCAGCGACCGCGCGCGGCAGTGGCGGTCTGCAGATGTTTCCCGATCTCGCGGCCTTCCAGGCTGCGACCACCGGCATCAGTCTGGTGTTTGAGGACTTCAGCGCCCGACCGGCCAACAACGTGTCGCCGTGCTATGAGCCGATCAACAGCGACATGGGGCAACCGGGTACGGCCTTTCTCGCACCGACGTGTTTTTCGCCTTCCCAGGTCGTGCCGGGCTTCAGCGTCCGCTCCGACCTGGGCACCGGCGGGCATGGATTCGGATTGACGTATTTCGGCGGCCAGATCACCGGCGCCGGCAGCAACGTCGTCGGCGCGATCTCCCCGGCCCAGGCCACCTTCCTCGACTTCCACGACGGCCCGGTTGCGGTCGCCATGGATGTGTTCGACTGGCAGGCCGGTTCGCCGCTGAGCTTCATCGTGCGTGGCTTGGGCGGCGAGACCCTCGGTGACTTCACACTGACGCCGTCGTCGCCGACAACTCCGGTGTTCGCCGGTTTCATCAGCGCCGAGCCGATCCTGAGGGTCGAGATACGCAGCGCCGCCAGTACCACGCAGATGTTCAGCAACCTGCGTTTCGGCGGCCACCCCGGTGGCTTTGCGGTGAGCGAGCAGGCCTTGCGCTTCGGGCCAATGGCATTGGACGACGATGCCGAGGCCAGCGTCGATCTGCTGCATACCGGCGATCTGCCGGTGACGGTGCCAGCGCTGCCGGCGCCAGCAGCGCCGTTTGCCGTTGCCGCCGACGGTTGTTCCGGTCAGGTTTTGTCCGTCGGCGCCAGCTGCACGATGCGCTATGTCTATGCGCCGGACCTGGAGCGCAGCGATCGTACCGAAATCGGGATCTCCGATCCGACCGGCGGCGAGACCGAGCTGGTGCTGAGCGGGCGTGGCGTCGCTCCGACCCTGGCGACCAGTACCGAGGTGCTGAACTTCGCCGAGGTCGAGGTCGGTGGTAGCACAGTCGCCGCGGTGGTTGTGAGCAATCCAGTCGCGGTAGCGCTGGCGGTGGCCACGATCAGTGCTCCGGCGGAACCGTTTCAAATCCATACGATCGCCGGGCAATGTCCGCCGACGCCGTTCGTGCTGGATCCCGGCCAATCGTGCCTGCTCAGCTATTCATTCGCGCCGTTGAGCGACGGACTGCATGTCGACCGCGTCCTGATCGAAACCAATACCCCTTCTTCGCCCTGGCGTCTGCTGCTGCGCGGGGCCAGTGGCGACGAGATCTTTGCCAACGACTTCGAGCAGCACTGAGTTTGCCCAGGAGCAGTAACCCGCCGTCCTCTACCGGAACCCTCTCTCCCAGACCCTCCCCGGCAGTTGGACGGCGGTCTTTTTTGGTGCCGGCTTGACCGACGGTCACCATCCTGGCGCCCCGGCGTTGAATGTTGCGTACATGCGGAACCTCGATCCGGTACTAGCTCGCATTATTCATGAACGTTCGTCGCGAGGTCGTCGAGACGCCGCTGGGACGCGGCGCGCGGACTGGAAGGCGGCGAAGGCGTAGCCGACACTACGTCGAGCCGACTGGAGGGAGCACGTCGCGTCCCAGCGGATGGATCGGCGGCCGCAGCAGAAGGTTCATGAATAATGCGGGCTAGGGTCTGTCCGCCGTCGCGTTGGCGAAGTGCTCGCAGCGCGCAGCGGTCCGCGGACACCGGGCGACCTTGGCGAAACCGGTCTGACCGGTGCACAATCGCGCACTGGCAGTTGGTCGTCCGCGTCTGCGCGGCCGAAATTTATCCGGACATCGTCCTGTGGTCCCAAGGCGATGAACTTCGCCTTTTCTGCATCGAACTTGATCATGACTCGCGTCCTCGCCAGCGCCTTGCTGGTCACCGTACTACTGCCG
>CAZFUH010000245.1:0-6407 GCA_964522235.1 uncultured Rhodanobacteraceae bacterium | reverse complement strand
CTCCGCAAGGTGCTCGCGGCATGGGGAACAGGCACCATTTTCTTCTGCCGCGCAGACTCCTAGCCGCCAGACAGCCCGGCGGCTCGGGCGAGGGCGGCGGCGTCGTAGACACGATCGCCGCGGATCACGGTGTGGACGCGGCGGACGTCGGAGATGATCCGGCTCGGATCGCCATCGATCAGGATCAGGTCGGCGGTCTGGCCGGCAGCCAGGCTGCCGCGCTGCCGCTCCAGGCCCATGGTTCGGGCGGCATTGACGGTGGCGATACGCAGCACCTCGGTTGGCGCAATGCCGCCTTGCACGTACAGTTCCAGTTCGCGTGCGTAGCTCAGGCCGGCAGCGGCATCGGTCCCGGCAACGATCGGCACGCCGCTGCGGTGCAGCTCGCCGACCAGGGCGATCATGCGCTCGAACGCGGCTCGATGGCGCATCACCGCGCGACCGTCCTCGGCCGCCAGACCGGAGCCACCAGCGGCGATTCGGCGTTGCCAGGTCGCTGGCAGCCGGTGCACAACGGCTGCATAGGTTGGCGCCGGCAGTCGCGGCTGATCCAGGAACATGCCTTCGAACGCGACCAGGGTCGGGTCGACCACGATCCCTCGCTGTCGCAGCAGGTTGATGAAATCGCGCACCTCGCCACCACTCAGATCGACCCGATCGGCGTGTTCGGCGACCATGCGAAAGCGCAACGGCGTACGGGTATCGTCGTCGCGGCCGGCGAGGAAGTTCAGGAACAGGAAATTGGCGTGCTGCAACTCGTCGGCACCGAGCTCGACGAACTCGCGCGCGCTCATGCCGACCGGAACATGGCCGCTGACGCGCATGCCCTTGGCGTGCGCGTACTCGATCGCGCCCGGCACCAGTTCGCGCTTCAACGAACTGTACAGTTTGATTTGGACATAGCCTTCGTCGGCGTAGCGGTCGATCCATTCGCGCACGGTGTCGGCATCGTCGGCGAGTGCCTTGCTGGGACCGGCGAACGGTCCGCCACCGTCGAGAAAGCCGGCCTTGAGCACCCGCGGTCCGAGGTCACGGCCCGCCTCGAAGTCGGCACTGCGGCGCGCGATCAGCTCGTTGTCGTTGGCCAGGTCGCGGACCGTGGTGACGCCATGGCTCAGATGCAGCAGGCCGTCGACCGGACCAGCCATGTGCACATGCATGTCCCACAGTCCGGGCATCAGGAACCGGCCTTCGCCGTCCAGTACCTCGGCGCCGGCCGGCATTGCCAGGTCGCTGCCGATTGCCGCGATGCGGCCGTCCTCGACGATCAGGCTATTGCCGACGAAGCCGCCGCGTGCAGGATCGAAGGCGCGGACGTTGCGGACCAGCAGGGGTGCGCGCAAATTTCGGGTCAGCGTGCTGGCAAGCTCGCGGTTGGCGGCTTGTTCGATTTCTTGCTGGGCCGAGAGCAGCTCCGGCACCTGATCGGTGGCACCGGCGCGGATCAGGCTGAACCAGTCCGAGACGAAGGCATAGGCCTGGTGCTCGGCATCGAGCCAGATCAGGCTCGGGCTGAGGTCGATGCCATGCAGCGCGTACAAGGTCACCGTGGTGCCATCAAACTCACGCTCGGCCAGCGACTCGATGCGCGCCTGCCCGGACGGCAGCAACGGCAACTGTCTGGACTGCGCCCGGAGCAGGGCACGCGCAAGCAGCGCGTATTCTTCCGGGGTGCCGTCCAGAGTCAGGTAGAAGGCCGAACCCTGGACCTCGGTATTGACGTTCTCGCTGGCATTGCGCCAGCTCACCGCGTCGTCTTGACGTTGAAAGTGTTCGTCGACCGGATTTTTCATGTATGCCAGCCCCTGGATCCGCGCTTCGGCCAGGGTGCCGTCCTCAGCAAGGCGATAGCTGGCGTCGATTTCCGGCCCGCGTCCGCGGTCGTTGAACGCGTAGCGGACATGGACGATGCCGTCGGCGTCGATGCGGACGACCTGTTCGCCCGCGGATTTGCCGGCGACCAGCAGTTCGCTACGGTGTTCGTGTTCGCTGTCTGCATGTGCCGCTGGCGGCAGCAAGATCGCGGCAAGCAGGAATGTAAGGGCGCGTGGCATGCGCATGTCGACGTCTCCCAGGTGCGTCGGCCCGGAGATCGCCGACACCAGCGATCTTCGGCGCGGATGCAGGTTGCCGCCAGTGACGATCGTCACGGCTGCCGCGACGCCGTACAATCGCTCGATGCGCAAGCTGCCTGTGATACATGCCCGCCGTGCCCTGGACCCGAGCGGCCGTTTTCGGGTCGAAGAGATCGATCTGGAGTTCGCCAATGGCGCCCGGCGCACCTTCGAGCGCATGCAGTCGGGTGGGCTGGGCGCGGTGATCATCGTGCCGATGCACGATCCTGACACCGTCTTGCTGGTGCGCGAGTACGCTGCCGGCCTGCATCGCTACGAGCTCGGTCTGCCGAAGGGGCGGATCGACGCCGGCGAGACGCCGGAGCAGGCCGCCGACCGCGAATTGAAGGAAGAGATCGGCTTTGGCGCGCGTCGGGTCGAGTCGTTGGTGCCGTTGGCGTTGGCACCGGCCTATATGGCGCATCGCACCCAGGTCGTGCTGGCGCGCGATCTGTATCCGGAAAAGCTGCAGGGCGATGAGCCGGAAGAGCTGGAAGTGGTGCCCTGGCCGCTGGGCGAGATCAATGCCTTGATCGGTCACCCCGAATGCAGCGAGGGCCGCACGCTGGCGGCGCTGTTCATTGCCCGCGAATACCTGGCCGGGCGCTGGCAGCCGACAGCGGAAGCCGCGGCATGAGCGCCCTGCCGCCGCACCTGCCGGTGCTGGAACTCGCAAAGCGTGCCGGAGAGGCCATTCTTGCCGTCTATCGCCGGGATTTTCAGGTCGAGTACAAGGACGACCGTTCGCCACTGACCAAGGCCGATCTGGCTGCACATCAGATCCTGCTCGAGGGTCTGAGCGCGCTGTCGCCATCGCTGCCGGTGCTGTCCGAAGAGTCGGCGCAGTTGATACCGAAGGTGCGTCGGCGTGGCTGGACCCGCTACTGGCTGGTCGATCCGCTCGACGGCACCCGGGAGTTCGTCAAGCGCAACGACGAGTTCACCGTCAATATCGCCCTGGTCGATGACGGTGTGGCGGTATTCGGCATCGTCTACGCACCGGCACTGGACGAGCTGGCCTGGGCCGCCGATGGCCACGGAGCGTTCCTGGATACCGCGAGCGGTCGCGAGCCCTTGCGTACACGACGCAGTCCGACGCCGCCGGTGTTGACGATCAGCCGCTCGCATTCCGATGCCGCGACCCAGGCCGTGCTCGCGGCCGTCGGCGAGCACGAGGCGCTATCGGTGGGCTCGGCCCTGAAGTTCATCCGCCTGGCCCAGGGCGCCGCCGACCTGTACCCGCGGCTGGGGCCGACCAGCGAATGGGACACCGCAGCCGGGCAATGTCTGCTGGAAGTCGCCGGCGGCGCCTTGCTGGCACCGGACGGTCGACCGTTCCGCTACAACCAGCGCGACACCTTGCTGAATGGCCGTTTTCTCGCCTTCGGCGACCCGCAGGCGGACTGGCCGCAACGTCTGCTGCCGTTGCTGTAGACCGCCCAACCAACCAATGCAGAATCGATCATCCGCCGGCATGAGCGAAGGCATCGAAACCTTGTTGCAGATCATGGCGCGCCTGCGCGATCCCGAGCACGGCTGCCCCTGGGATGTGCGCCAGGATTTCGCCTCGATCGTGCCGTACACGATCGAAGAAGCCTATGAAGTCGCCGACGCCATCGACCGCAGCGACATGGCGGCCCTGCGCGACGAACTGGGCGATCTGCTGCTGCAGGTGGTGTTCCATGCCCGGATGGCCGAAGAGGCCGATGAATTCCAGTTTGCCGACGTCGTCGCCGCGATCTGCGACAAGATGCTGCGCCGGCATCCGCATGTCTTCGGCGATGCCGAAGTCGCCGATGCGCAAGCGCAGAGCCAGGCCTGGGAGGAGCACAAGCGGCTCGAGCGTGGCGGCGACGATGACAGCGTGCTCGCCGGCATCGCCCGCGGTCTGCCGGAGTGGCAACGGGCATTGAAGCTGCACAAGCGTGCGGCTACGGTCGGCTTCGACTGGCCCGATGCCGGCGCGGTACTGGACAAGCTCGAAGAGGAGATCGCCGAAGTGCGCGCCGAACTGTCTGACGGCTCCGATCGCGAACGCCTGACCGACGAGATCGGTGACATCCTGTTCGTTTGCGTCAATCTCGCGCGTAAGGCCGGTGTCGACACTTCGGCCGCGCTGCGCCATGCCAATGCCAAGTTCGAGCGCCGTTTCCGCGCGATGGAGGCACTGGCGGCGGCCGATGGCGTTGCCCTGGCGAAACTCGATCTCGATGCCCAGGAAGCGCTTTGGCAGCGGGTCAAGCGACACTCGGGCAACGAGTGACGAACGAGCGCGTCGCCGGTTTGTTGCCACACCTTGGCTTGTGTCGCGCCATCAAAGGCCGCTGGCGAAGAAGCGAGCGCCGCCACCGGCGATCAGCGGCATCGCCACGCCCATTTCCAGTTCGATGTCGACGAACCAGGTGACCCGGGCACGCAAGCCGACGCCGATGTTCGCGTAGACGCTGCGATTGCGCTCGCCGAAGACGTTGTTGCCGGCACTGCCGACCTCGGCCAGGACCAGCAGGCGCAGCCAGTCCCAGCGAATCGGCCGCAGATACTCCCCGGAGAGATACCAGTAGCGGCTACCCTCGATCGCGTCGCTGGAGTAGCCGCGCATGCGCCTGGACCCGCCCAGCGAATAGTCGTTGCGGCTGCGCGGGCCGCCGCTGATGAAGCCCGCCGCAGCACGCCAATGGATCTGCTGGTGCGGCCTGTGCCCGAACGGCAGTTGTTCGCGATAGTTCAAGTCGAGCCGCTCATAACTGTAGTCCGAGGCCAGGCCATCGAAGGCCACTTCCGCACGGGCGTTGAAAACACGACCGCTGTCGCTGTGGACATTGAAGCGCAGGTCGCTGAAATCCGCGGTCCCGACCAGGGCGGTGGCCATGCCGTCCGAGGCCGGCGCGAACTCGCCGCGGGCCTTCTGGTCGTGCCAGTACAGCCCGCCGCCAAGCACCCAGCCACGGCGAGGGCGGCTGTCGCGAAAATCGCGGGTCAGCAACACTTCCAGCCGATTGAAGGTCTCGTCGAACGGTTCGTCGTCACGGTTCAGCGTTTCCTGCTCGGTGTGGTCGGCGAGCAGCCCGAGCCCATAGCGGCTGTCGGCGATGTACGGCGCGCTGTAGCTGATCCGCGCGCTGCGCGAGCTATCACGGTTGCGGTCGGACTTGTAGTGCGTCTGCTCGACGTAGGCGATCATGCGGTGGTTCAGACCGGCGACATTGGCCCAGCGCAGCTGCGCGCCATAGGTGTAATCCAGGTCGGAGCTGGTATCGATGCGCGGGATCGGCAGCAGGTAGCGCTTTTCCCGGACTCGAACGATCAGGGCGACACCGTCGCCACTGGCTTCAGTGATCAGCGAAACATCCCGGAACAAGCCCAGATCCTGCACTGATTGCCGGCTGGCTTCGATCCGTTGCGGATCCGCCGGATCACCGATCTGGAGCGCGAGCTCGCGCAGCACGACCTGATCCCGGGTCGTATCATTGCCGACGATTCGGATCTCGACGATGCGCGGCGGCTGCCCGAACACAGGCGCGGCCAGGACGGCCAGCGCCAAGATCAGACAAACCCGGATGAGGCGATCAAGAGCCATGACCCAAGCGTCGCTGCAAAAGGCGAACTTGGCAAGTCATCAATTGCCGTGTCAAGGCACCGGCACCCACTCCGGCAGCCGGATCGCGTCGAAATCGGTCACGGCGTCGTGGCCATTGCGCTCGGCGACCGGCCCGGACCGCTCCAGCAACACGGTGGCCATCCCGGCATCGCGCGCGGCATCGAGTTCCTCGACCACGTCGGACAGAAACAGGGCTTCGCCGAGAGCAAGTCCGGTTTCGGCCAGGATCCGGCGGTAGGAGTCGACTTCGCGCTTGGCACCGATCCGGGTGTCGAAAAAGCCGTCGAACAGCGGCGTCAGGTCGCCGGCCGCGGTGTGTCCGAACAACAGCTGCTGCGCCGGCACCGAGCCGGACGAGTAGACATACAGGCGCAGACCGGCATCCTTCCAGGCGCGCAGCCGTGCCGGTACCTCGGGATAGACATGGGCGACGAACTCGCCATCGCGGTAGCCGACCTGCCAGATCATGCCCTGCAGTGCCTTCAGCGCCGTGTGCTTGCGGTCGGCGTCGATCCAGCCGATCAGGGTGTCGACGACCTCGGGCGCATCCGCCGTGCTGCCGATTTCGGTTGCCACCTGCTCCAGCCACCTCCGCACCTGCGGATCGTCGCGATTGCCGGCGACGAAGCCGGGCAGGGCGCGGCGCGCATACGGAAACAGCACATCATGCACGAACGAGATCGAACTGGTCGTGC
>CAZFUH010000244.1:0-6416 GCA_964522235.1 uncultured Rhodanobacteraceae bacterium | reverse complement strand
GATACCTGCGATCGCCACCGCTCGTTCACGTACTTGTCGGCCGGCTACACTGTCGGCATGGGGGAACGCCGCATCATCGAACCTTGGCTGCCGGACTTCTGCCAGGCACCGATGCTGTTCGCGGCCGTGCTGATCGCCGAGTGCGTTGTGCTGGCGGCGTGGCTTGTGCCGGCGCCGGTGCCGTTCGACCTGCCCGGCTTCGCACTCGGCAGCCTGTACGCGTTGTGGCTGACCCTGATCGCATGCGCGATGCTGTGCCTGCTCGGCCGCCATCTCAACCGGCTCCCGGCCGGTCGCGGCGCGGCGTTGGCACTGGCCCTGGTAGTCGTACTCGGCGTCTCCGGCGCGCTCATCGTACGGATGCTGGACCAGGCGCTGAGCCTGGGCATCACCGGCCACGCCACGACCACTCGTTTCGTCGTCGGCAGCGGCCTGCTGACCCTGATCTTCGGAGCCTTGACCTTGCGCTATGTCCACGTCCAGGAACGCTGGCGTCAGGCGGTGCGCAACGAGGCGAACTCGCGCTTTGATGCCTTGCAGGCGCGCATCCACCCGCACTTTCTGTTCAACACGCTGAACACGGTCAGCGGTCTGATCCGGCAACAGCCGCAGGCCGCCGAGGAGGCCGTGCTCGATCTTGCCGACCTGATGCGTGCAGCGCTGGCGCGCGATGGTGGACGCATCCGGCTCAGCGAGGAGCTGGATCTGGCCCGACGCTACCTGGCGATCGAACAGTTGCGGCTGGGCCAGCGGCTGAAGGTTGACTGGCGCGTCGACGAGGATCTGCCGCTGGACCTGGGCCTGCCGCCATTGACTCTGCAGCCCCTGGTCGAGAACGCCGTCCTGCACGGCATCGCCCATCTGCCGGCCGGCGGCACGGTCACGGTCCAGGCCCGGCGCGAAGGTCGCGGCGTCACCGTTCGCGTGCGCAATCCGCTCGCGCATCCGGTCGCAGCGCGCAACCCCGGCCGCACCCAGAGCAACATCCGCAACCGTCTGCGCCATGCCCTGGGCAGCCGGGCGCGCCTGGCCCAGGACGGCAATGACGGGCATTACACCGTCACCTTGTGGTTGCCGCTGCCATGAGCTTGCGCGTTCTGGTTGTCGACGACGAACCGCTGGCGCGCAGCCGGGTGCGCGAGCTGCTGGCAGAGTTTCCGGAGATCGACTGCCTCGGCGAAGCCGATAGCGGTGCCGCGGCGATCGATGCCTGCGCCGATGGCGAGATCGACCTGGTTCTGCTCGACATCCGCATGCCCGGCCTGGACGGGCTGGAAACCGCCCGTCATTTGCTGCGTCTGCCGCGGCCACCGGTGGTGATCTTTCTGACTGCCTACGACGATCGCGCCATCGACGCCTTTGAAACCGGCGCCGCCGACTACCTGCTGAAGCCGGTACGGCGCGAACGCCTGGAGCAGGCTCTGGCGCGGGCTCGCAGACTCGCGGTGGCCGCCCCGGACCCGACGACCCAGGCGCCCGGGCCGCGCCGGCATTTTGCCGTTCGCCGCGGCGGGAACCTGCGCCTGGTTCCGGTCGAACAGGTGTTGTGCCTGCGTGCCGAGGACAAGTATGTCGGCCTGCTCTGCGCCGACGGCGAAGAGCACCTGACCGAGGAATCGCTGGTCGCGATCGAACGCGAGTTCGGATCGCGCTACCTGCGCATTCATCGCAATTGCCTGGTCGCCAGCGAACACATCCGTGGCCTGGAGCGCGATGCCGCCGGCGTTGAACGCGTACGCGTGGCTGGCCTGGAGCAGGCGCTCGACGTCAGCCGCCGAAACCTGGCGGCAGTCCGAGCCCATCTGCTCGGCAGCAGCTGAACCCTTGCCTTGAGGAATCCACCTTGACCGACGCCGAACGCATTCCGGATCTCGCTGAGATCCGCACCGCCGCCGCACGCATCGCGCCTCATGCCGTACGCACGCCGGTGCTGCGTTCGCGCTCGCTCGAGGCCCTGGCCGGCTGCGAGCTGTATTTCAAGAGCGAACAGCTGCAACGCACCGGCGCGTTCAAGTTCCGCGGTGCCTGCAATGCCGTGTTCTCGCTCGACGATAACGAGGCCGCGCTCGGCGTCGTCACCCAGAGTTCGGGCAACCACGGTGCCGCCATTGCGCTCACCTGCCGCCTGCGCGGCATCCCGGCCACGGTCGTCGTTCCGAACACCGCGCCCAAGGTGAAACTGGCTGCGATCCGCGCCTACGGCGCCGAGATCGTGCACTGCGAGACCTCGATGGCGGCGCGCGACGCGGCGATCGCCGAATTGTTGCAGCAGCGAGGCGGCAACTACATCCCGCCGTTCAACGACGCGCGCGTGATTGCCGGCCAGGGCACCGCGACCCTGGAACTGCTGGAACAGGTCGGCGGCCTGGATTGCCTGGTCGCGCCGGTGTCCGGCGGCGGCCTGATGTCGGGCACGGCTCTCGCCGCTCACGGCATCGATCCGGCCATCCGCTGCTTCGGCGCCGAACCCGAAGGCGCCCGCGACGCCCATGATTCACTGGTGGCCGGCACCCGGATTACCGGTCGCAAGGCCGACACCATCTGTGACGGCCTGCGCTCGGAGCTGGGAGCGCTGACGTTCCCGATCCTGCGCCAGCATCTGCAAGCGATCCTGCTCGTCGACGAGACCGAGATCGTCGCCGCGATGCGTCTGCTCTGGGAACGGATGAAGCAGGTCATCGAACCGTCGGCGGCGGTGGCGCTGGCGGCAATTCTCCGTCATCGCGAGCACTTCGCCGGCCGCCGCGTCGGCCTGATCCTGTCCGGCGGCAACGTCGACCTCGACACCCTGCCGTGGCAGCACACCGCCACCGCCTCACCTCCGTGACCAACGCATGAGGTGCTCTCCGCCAGTATCACGACGAGAAAGTGCTGTGCCGGCAACGTAGGGTTCGTGAGCACGACGGCGGCACTCAGTCGACGCCTGCCTGGCTGACCAGGGATTCGTAGCGGGCGCCCCATTCGCGGTGCAGGCTCTCGTCGATCGCCCGGAACTCGATCTGGTGCGGCATGATGTCGGCGACGATGCATTCGATGTCGTTGCGCTGGCTGCAACCCCAGTACAGCATGTCGCCCTGGATCGAGGTCGGCGCGCCGAAGCGGGCGATGATCTCGGCCTTGGCCTGGGCCGGGTCCAGTGCCCGCTTGTCGACGTGGCGGATGCGGTAGATACGCCCGTCGCCATGGGCCTCGACCTGGGTGAAGCCGCCGTCCTCGACGATCCCGCTATAGCGCAGGACGACATCGGGTTCGCTGGCGCCGGCCTCGGGCGCGCCGTTGAAACGCAGGCGCGCCGTCGTCTCGGAGTTGGTCGCGACGACGTGGCCGCGCGCCTCCAGCATCCGGAAGCGCTCGGCCTGTGGACGCAGATCCTGGTGCAAGGCGAAACCATTGACCACGTAGCGCGACAAATCAATCGCCGTCGCCTTGTCTGCCGCAGTCACCAGCCCAACAGCCACCACCACCATCGCGAATCGAGCAGCACTAAACATCCTGGGTTCTCCTGATCTGATATTTCCACTCGCGCCCGATCGGCGCACATTCACACGGTTCGGCACATGACACATGCGCGACCGCGACGACTGCGGCCTGGCGATGCGCGCACGCCGAGGCAACGAATCGCAACGACGGGGCTTCACGGCCACGGCTTGATCGCATCGCCGTCGAGAACATAGCGGGCGTAGCCGTTCGCACGCGCGCCCAGCTCGGCCAACTCCTCGCGGTTGAACACCGCCAGGTCGCAGGAACCGAACTCGACATTTCCGAGCCGGTCGTCGATGCCGTAGACATTGTTGGCACTGGCGACCTTGCGCCGGTATTGGTTGCGCCACGCGCCATTGCCGCACAACCGAGCGTTCGCCAGGCTTGGTACAGCCGCGCCCTGCTTGCCGAGCAGGAGCCAAGGCGGTTCGCTCTGGCCGTCGGCAACCTTGCGCAGCACGGCGCCGTCGATGCGATAAATCGTCCGGCCCGGATAGTTCGTGGCCATGCGCTCGGCCATATTGCTGCCGGCACCGGACAGCGAGACGTCGCAGCGACCGGCAGTCAGCTCGCGCTCGGCGGCGGCATCGGTGCCGGGATCAAAACTCGTGAACGCCTCTCGCGCGGCTTCGCCGCCGGCGCCGCAGGCACGCAGCTGGGCCAGCGGCCGGCCGTCGAGGCCATCGACACCGGCGGCATGCCAGCCGTTGATGACGCTGGCAGCGACGGTGCCGGCGAGCAGCAGGCCCGCGGCAACGGCAATCGAAACAGGGAATCGAGGGGTCATCGCGGATCTCCTTGTCGCGGAGGGGAGGAAAGCAAGAAAAAAGCGCCTGCTCCGGGCCGGTTCGGGGTATTGCCCCGGACCGGAACAGGCGAGGGAAGAGATCAGCTCGACTTCGGCATCACGGCAACGCGCTCTGGAGGCCGTTCACGAATCCCGTGTCGCCAAACGAACCGCCTCCGTTGTCGATCACGATCGTGTTGAAGCCGCCGCTGGTACAACCCGGGCAGTTGACGTCGTTGATCGCACGCGCGAAGTTTGCCGCTGGGCATATTGCTGTCGACGAAGAAGCTCTGGCGGGTTTGGGCCTGACCGAGCAAAGGCCACATCAGCGCGGATACAAGCACGGTGGTTCGGAACATCGACGATCCCCTGGAACGCGTGATGGCCCGAACTAAGCAGGCCGCGTGCCAGCGCCGCCCGGAAACGTACCCCGGTTGTTCAAGCCGCTGTTTTTATGGATGAAATCGCGCCGGCGAACGCCGGTGTTCGCACCGCCTGCAATCGTTTTTCCTGCTTTCGAACGTCTGTCTTCCCGAAGCTGGGAAGAACCGGCAGCGCACCAGACCACGACATCGCGACAATGCGCGGGGGCGCATGCATACATGCAAGGCACACGGCCATCGGGCACGGCGCTTGCTGCGCTTCCTGCCAACCTTCATGAGGATGCTTCGATGACGCTGCTGCTGCGCTGCTCGCTTGTGTTGTTCGCCCTTGGCCTGATCGCCACAGCCCTGGCCGGAGAGCCGGACCTGGAGATCCAGTCCGATCTGTTCGGCGTCGAGCTGCTCTCACGTCTGCACGGGCATGATCGCGACGGCCTGGACGACTGGGAATCGCAGACCCGAGTCGCGCTGCGTCACCTTCAGGAGCAAGGCGCCGATGGCGACAGCGACGAGGCGATCCTCGCGATGCTCGCCCTGCTCGACGCCCCACGCGAGTTGATCCACGAGGACGAGGAACTGAACGGAGCTTGCCGAGTCCGCTCCCTGCAGGCGAACCGACTCGGCGCCTATCGCTACCCGTGGTTCGACTGCCGGCTGTACCCGGAAGCGCGCGCGATCGTCTTCGAAAAGCCGACCGGCTCGCAGCGCCGCCTCGGCCTGGTCGGTCGCACCGAGCCGGAACGGTTCCTGTTCGTCGGCGGGATGTACTTCACTGACGAACTGCCGCGCGGCTACAGCGGCTACCGCACCCACGAACCCGACCAGGACGATCTCGCCCGCGACTCGGTAGGCGTCCTGTTCAAACTCGGCGACGACCGCTACTTCATCGGCTTCGTCCCCCGCCCCGGCGGCCAGCACGAACTGTACGAGCTGGGCTTGCGGCGTTGACGGCGCAACGGCCTCGACCTCATCGAATCACGGGCGAATCGCTTTCGATTTTCTTTTGCTCGAACGAAGGTCGGCTTGCCGGTTGCGCCTTAGCTTTTTCAACTGCGATGGAAGCCTTTCGACAGGGGCTTTAGGCTACGGTAGCTGACCCCATCGAGCATCACCCGATAGGCACCGTGGCGCAGGCGGTCCAGCGCGGCAGCGCGGCAGCGCGGCAGCGCGGCAGCGCGGCAGCGCGGCAGCGCGGAGCATGCCATTGGTGAGGAAGGCGTCGCCACACTCGGGAAAATCCAGATTGCTGGTGGGGATGGTGCTGCCGACACCTGCCACTCCGGGGCTCAGCCGGGCTTGATGACCCAGGCCTTGCACCAGGCGCGATCGGGGACGGACCAACCCGGGAACAGGGCACACGGAGCGACCGGATCGGTCTCGGCGCCCTTGTAGTGCAGGCAGTTGGCGCAGATCGCATCCGGCTTCAACATCGGCTCGCCAGCCGGCACCTTGGCAACGTCGTCGACATAGCCCAGGGCTTTCGCGGTTGGATTGTCCTCGGGCAGCAATGGCAGCGCGTCTTCGGCCTGCGCCGGGGCGGCACCGAACATGGCAAGCGCGGCGATGGTGCCGGCGGCCGACGAGAGAAAATGGCGGCGGGAATGGGTTGACATCGCTGGTCCTCTGGCTGGGCACGGTGAGGTGCTTGGCTGGGTGGAATATGGAAACACAGGCGGTGCCCGTTGGCCCGCTGATGCCAACAGTAGGTTGAAACCGCTCAGCCGGCGTTGACGCAGATCAAGCGCCGCGCTCGTGGTCTTTTGCAC
>CAZFUH010000243.1:0-6444 GCA_964522235.1 uncultured Rhodanobacteraceae bacterium | reverse complement strand
TGACCAATGCACCTCTCGGAGTTGTATCTCTATCCGGTCAAGTCGACTGCGCCGCTGGCGGTGTCGATCGCCGAGGTCGAACCGCGCGGGCTGCGCGATGATCGTCGATGGATGGTGGTTGATGCCGATGGCCGGTTTCTGACCGGTCGCGAGTTGTCAAGGCTGACTCTGATTCGCGCGCGACCGTCGCTCGATGGCCTGGTGCTCGACGCTCCGGGCATGCCGACGATGCAGGTGCCGTTTCCGCTGACCGCGACAACGACGCCGGTCAAGGTGTGGAAGAGTGATGTCGATGCACGACCTGCCGATTCCGGTTCGGAGGCGTGGCTCAGTGAGTTCCTGCAGCAGCCGGCGCGATTGGTGCATATGGACGCAGGTGTGGTTCGGACCATCACGTCATCGCATGCCAAGCCGGGCGACGAAGTCAGTTTTGCGGATGCCTTTCCGTTGTTGTTGATCTCGCGCGCTGCGATCGACGGCCTGAACGAACGGCTCGCCCGCCCGGTATCGGTGCTGCGGTTCCGTCCCAACCTGGTGGTCGACGGCGTGCCGGCGCATGCAGAGGATGGTTGGAAACGCATTCGAATCGGCACCGTGGAATTTGATGTCGCGAAGGCGTGTACGCGCTGCGTCTTCACTACGGTCGATCCGGTGCACGGTGTGCGCGATCCCGACGGCGAACCCTTGCGCACCCTGATCGGCTATCGCCGTACGGCGGATGGGGTCACTTTCGGCCAGAACCTGGTACCGCGGTCCGGCGGCGCCGTGCGCGCCGGCGACGCAATCGAAGTCCTGGCCTGAGCACAAGCAGTTCAGATTCGCCCGAGTCTGAGCAGTCGGCGCATGCCGTGTCGGAGTGCGACCGCCCCGAGCAGAAGCTGTAGCGCAGACTGCCAGGTCGAGCTCGACCTGGCAGTCTTGGTCGGTGTTGAACTGGGCGCTCAGGCTCAGTCGCGGAACCACTCCAGGCTGTCGACCAGCACGGTTCCCTGCGTGAATGCCGGGAAGCGCAGAGCGATGCGCTGGATATTGCTACGATTCAAGGTGTTGAAGCGACCGAGCGGGATGCTGATCGTGGCCATCGAGCTAATTCCGTTGCCGCTGGGCTTCAGGTCCACGGGCATGATGTCACCCCAGGTGTTGAGCGACTCCCAGCGCCAGCTGCTGCCGTCGTATAGGCCCAGTTGAATCGACTTGTACTGATTGGCGAAATTGCCGGGAGCCCCCCAGAGTTGGCCGATGCGGAGTGCTACATGGGAGAAGTTGGTGGAATTTCGCTGATTGGCGGGTACCTGAAAGGCGATTTGCTGCGACACGATGCGGATCGGCCAATTGATTCGGGCCGCACGCGTTTCGTGCCGAACCAGCCACGGCGCACCAGTGAGTGTTCCAGTGTCATGCAGCTCGACCTGGACCGTGCCGGTCTTGCTTTGGACGCCGAGTTGCCCGCTTTGAAAGTTCTGCAGGTTCTGCCGTTGTGTCGGGCTGATCTGAAACTGCAGGCGCAAAGGCGTGCCGGCGGGGTTGCCCATGTGGTCGACCTTGTTGGACACGATTTGGGCGACCGACCACGGCGTCCATTGCCCGCGGACGATTGATTTGTGACTGGTCTGATTGCGCAGCCGCCAGCGCAGGAAACTGTTGACGTAGGCCTTTCCGATGCAGAACTGGTCGTTGGCCGCGAGATAGTCGCTGCTGGCGCCCGGAAACGCGATGGCGATGGCGCCGAGCAGACTGTGGTGATTGGCGCCGTGCACATAGACCATGGTCCGATCCATGGGCGGCTGGAATGCGATACAAGGTGGCGTCGAGCAGGTGGTTGAACCTTCGGTGCTGGATCGATCATAGGCAGCAAACGCTTCGCGCGGAACGCCGGCAGTACCGGACATATCCTGGTCCTGCGAGCCGTACATGAGCAGGTACGCGGGCGTGTTTGCGCCGGCCAGGTGCGGTGCGTTGAGGATGTTCGGTGCGATACCGATCACAGAGTGCACTGGAATCCCCCAATTCTGCTGCGTGTTCTGCACAGCGGCGTCGACGACGACGCGTCCGCCGACACTGTGGCCGACCAGCGCCACCTTGGTGCCGGCGCGAAGTCCGAGCTCGACGTAGCTTGCATCTACCGCATCACGGACAATGGTGGGGTTGGTAGAGGCATTGCTGGCACCGGAACGCGAGACAACGGTGACCACGAAACCATTGGCGGCCAGATGGTTGGCCATGGCCTGATAGGAATTCAAGCCGTAGCTGTTGCCGTTGACGAGTACAACCAGATCGGCTGCGCCCGGCAACCCAGCCAGTACCGAATCCTCAACGTAGATGCGCATTCCGTTGCCGATGCCGGGCACATTGATCTGATGGATCTGCCCGGGGTGGGTGGTCATGGTGCAGCCGTCGGGAATCAGCGGCACGAACTGCGCCGTTCCGACCGAGGCGACGGAAAGCAAGGCGACCGCAAGCAGCCAGCGAATTACAATCATCGTTAAGCTCCGTTATCTATTTGATAAATATATGTAAAGATCGACCCAAACGGGCCGTCCCGGGCCAGGCAGCGGACTGGAGTTCGATCTTGACTCCGTGCTCGTTGCTTGGGACAACCGCGTCGTTGCCGCTGCGGGCGCTGTCAAACAAACGTTCGAAATGGCCGCTTGAAGTCGACGCGTAGATAGATAAACGCTAGCGCCGCGGAAATCGCACAGAGTGGGACGAGGCCTGCAGCCTCGGGGCTGGTAGAGACTTCACTTGTCAACGACGAGGTCGGTAAAGGGCGGCATCGATGCAGGCGAACACGCTGACCACAAACCATCCGAACGGCAGCAAGCTCAGCGTGATCAGCCATGTGATCGCGAACGCGATGCAGGCGGTCAGGAACCAGCCGATTGCCGCAAACGGCCGACCTTGGAGCAATTGTCCGAGACCGGGAATGAAGAGACTGCACAGGGCGGCGATGATATTGCCGACCGAACCTGGACCGTTGCTCATGAATGCGCCTCCGCGTGGGCTACGTGAATGAACCCATGCTGGATCATCGCGGTGAACCTTCCCTGAAGTCGTACCGACGGTAGCTACAGCTCGGGAACGAGCCGGAAGTGGTTACACTGCCATGGCCCGATGCTTGAACCGCATTTGTCATGATCGTTCTCTGCGAGAACCAATGATGTCCGAGTTCAGCGCCGGCAATCGCGCATGCGTGGTCGTCGTCGGCGGCGGGTTCGCCGGCTTGTGGGCCACGCGGGCGCTGGCGCGCGCACCGGTGCGCATCACCTTGCTTGATCGCCGAAATCACCATCTGTTTCAGCCGCTGTTGTACCAGGTCGCGACCGCCGGGCTGTCGGCGCCGGACATTGCTGCGCCGCTGCGGCACATCCTGCGTCGGCAGCGCAACGTACAGGTACAGCTTGCTGAGGTGGTAGGGATCGATCCGGACAACAAGCGCGTGTGGCTCGATGGCGGCAGCACTTTGACATTCGACTATCTCCTGCTAGCCACCGGAGCCACCCACGCCTATTTCGGCAACCAGCATTGGCAGCAGCACGCGCCGGGGCTGAAGACGCTCGATGACGCGCTGCACCTGCGCCGTCGGTTGCTGCTGGCGTTTGAGCGTGCCGAAGCCGAAACCGACCCCGATCGGCGCGCGGCGTGGCTGAGCTTCGCAATCGTCGGCGGCGGTCCGACCGGGGTTGAGTTGGCAGGCACACTGGCTGAGATTGCACGACATACGCTTCGTCACGAGTTTCGCAGCATCGATCCGGCGCAAGCGCGAGTGCGGCTGATCGAGGCGGGACCAAGAGTTCTGCCGGCGTTTCCGCAGTCGCTGTCGAGCAAGGCGCGCAAGCAGTTGCGGCGACTTGGCGTCGAAGTCTCAACCGACACGCCGGTAACCGACATCACCGGCGATGGCTATCGAATCCACGACATTTTCGTGCCGGCAAAAACCGTGGTCTGGGCCGCTGGCGTTGCCGCGTCGCCGCTGGCGCGTTCGCTCGGTGTGCCACTGGATCGTGCCGGACGCGTTTTCGTGCTGCCGGATCTCAGCGTTCCTGGACATCCGGACATCTTCGTCGGCGGAGACCTGGCTTCGATTCAGCATGATGGCCGGCAGGTACCGGGCGTGGCTCCGGCTGCGAAACAGATGGGGCGGCAAATCGCCGCTTCCATTCGTGCCCGTCTGGCCGGCAAGGCGGCTGCTGTGTTCCGCTATCGCGACTACGGCAATCTGGCAACCATCGGGCGCATGGCCGCAGTCGTGGAACTAGGCCGGCTACGCTTTTCGGGTGCGCTGGCCTGGTGGTTCTGGCTGATCGCCCATGTCTTCTTCCTGATCGGCTTTCGCAATCGCATCGTCGTGCTTCTGAACTGGATCTGGGCCTACTGGACCTACCAGCGTGCCGCTCGCATCATCCTCGGGGATATCGATTCCGATTCCGGTAGTGACAACGCAAACCGCCAATGAACCTGCCGCTGGAACGAGTCGAGTGGGAATCGGATTCTCGGTGCAGGCGGCCGGGCCGCGTGGAGTCAAGGTACTCCTGAGAGCTTGGGCGGTAGAAGCCGTCCGGGGCCCCAGTTCACGCTACAGCAAGGCCCGCGCACCTACAGTCGGAACTCATTCGTCAATGGAGGCCGCTCATGACCGGAAAGCGTATTGCCATTCTTGCTACCGACGGCTTCGAGCAGTCGGAGCTGGAACAGCCACGGGCCATGCTTCGGGACGCCGGCTTCAGTGTCGACGTGATCTCGCCCCGGACGGGTGAGATTCGCGGCTGGAAGGAAAAGGATTGGGGCAGTCTGGTTGCGGTCGACGTGGAGTTGACCGACGCATCCGCGGATGACTACGACGCCCTGGTGTTGCCGGGCGGCGTGATCAATCCGGATCAGTTGCGCATGGACAAGGAAGCGGTGAATTTCGTCCGCTCGTTCGATCGCGCCGGCAAGGTGGTGGCTGCGATCTGCCATGGTCCCTGGATGCTGGTCGAGTCGAACGTGGCCAAGAACCGGGAAGTGACGTCCTGGCCGTCCGTACGTGCCGACCTGGAGAATGCCGGTGCCCTTTGGAAGGATGCCGAAGTCGTCGTCGATGGCCACATCATCACCAGCCGCAAGCCGGATGATATTCCAGCCTTTACACAGGCGGTGATCGACGCGTTGCGCTGACACTGCCACGAGGCTCGTCATGACCACACGAGACAACGGCGACACGGCGACCATTGCGTCGGTGGCGGCACCCGGGTGCCGCTCGGTTTCGTGTCACTGACCGAGAACCTGATGATGAGCGGCATGGCGGTTTGGATGCTGGTCGGGCATGGCCGGGTGCGAATATTGCAGCAGGACGGGCCGGCGCCAGCCGTTGTCGCTTGTGCCGGTCCATGACTTTCATGGTGACGGTCGATCAGGTAGGGTTTCGTTTCAGCCTGTCGAAAAGGAGATGATCATGGTCAGTCGACGTGACTACCTCAAGCTATCCCTGGCCGCCGGCGCCGCGCTGGCCATTGGTCCCAGGCTGTTGTCGGCCTCGAATGCCAGCCTTCCGCTCATCGCCCGACCGATTCCCGCCTCCGGCGAGCTATTGCCTGTGGTCGGACTGGGCAGTTCGGCAACGTTTTCCCAGATCGCTGGCAGTGACGATGCTCAGGTTCTCGGCGAAGTGCTGCGCGCCTTGACCGCCGAGGGTGGCACCGTGTTCGACACCGCGCCGAGTTACGGCGCTTCCGAGGAAGTATCCGGCCAGCTGGCCGCCGAACTCGGTCTGACCGACGCGATCTTCTGGGCGACCAAGGTGAACGTTGCCGGTCGCGGTGGCGGCAGCGCTGATCCGGATGCGGCCCGAGCCCAGATCGAGGCGTCGTTTGCAAAGCTGAAAACGCCGGTGATCGACCTGATCCAGGTCCACAACATGGGCGATATACCGACCCAGTACGAGATTCTCAAGGAGATCAAGGGAACCGGCAGGGTACGTTACATCGGCGTCACGACGACACGCCCGGAGCAATACGGCGACCTTGAGGCGCTGATGAAGCGCGAGCGGCTGGATTTCATCGGCGTCGACTACGCAATCGACAATCGGGTCATGGAGGAACGCATCCTGCCGCTGGCGCAGGACCGTGGCACCGCAGTCATGATCTATGCGCCGTTCGGCCGTACCCGGCTGTGGCAGCGCGTGCGCGGCCAGGACGTCCCAGACTGGGCCAGCGAGTTCGATGCCGCTTCCTGGGGTCAGTTCTTTCTCAAGTTTGTCGTCGCCCACCCGGCGGTCACGGTCGCGACACCGGCGACCAGCCGCCCGACGCACATGGTCGACAACATGGGTGCTGCGCGCGGACGTCTACCCGACGAGGCGATGCGGCAACGGATGATCGAACACGTTGCCAGCCTGTAAACTCGGTGCGCCGGCAGCTAGCGAGCCCGCCGCGAACATTGATGGTGCGAGCGGCATCGGTGGGCGGT
>CAZFUH010000242.1:3601-6476 GCA_964522235.1 uncultured Rhodanobacteraceae bacterium | reverse complement strand
CCGACGGCTGGGAGCTGGCGGCGCCCGGCGCCTGCGGCGACGACTGTCGCGTGGTGTTCGGTTCTGTTGCCAGCCGTGACAGCGACGACCCGGCGCAACCGCAGTTGCGCCAAGAGCCGTGGTACTGGCTCGCCGATGGCGGCAGTGAGTTCCTTGGCCGGCTCGAACACATGGCGGCAGATCATCGCTATGCCGTCGTCGGGGCGAGCACGGACGGCAGTCTGGTTGCCGGCGCCTATGGTTCTTTCCCCAGTTTTTCCGCTGGAATCGGGAAGGCTGCCCAGGGTGACTTCGTGGTCAGCGGCGTCGACGGCTTTCTGTGGACGCCGCATACGGGCATGGTGTCGATTCGCGAAGCGCTGATTGAAGCCGGCCGGGCACCTGGGTGGGCCGATCTGGAGGTCGTTTCACTTGCGGCCAGCGGCCGCCGGATGGTGCTCACCGACGGGCGCACCATCCACAACGATCCCGACCAGCCGCGCCGCCGCCTCGCCCTGCTGGAGCTGGTGCCGAAACCCGCGCGCTAGTGTGGTGCGCCGGACTTGCGACGCTTGGCTATCTGTTTCCGCCTTGCGGCTGGTAGTAGGTCATGACCAGGTGCCGGGCCTCGGCGAAAAACAGCCAGCGCTCGACGAGCACGCCGAGCATGACCGACGGCAACAGGATCGCAGCGGCCGGTCCCCGCAGGGCCGGCCACAGCTGCGTCGGCAGCAGGGCCAGGGCCGGCACACCGGCCAGCAGCAGCAGGCTGAGCGCGCGCAGGCGGCGAGCATGCTTGCGCGCGAGCGCGAAGCCCATCTCCTTGAGCAGGAAATTCGACTCGGTATGCGGCGACTCGAAGCTTCGCACCTGGCTGCCCGGCACGAGCGCGAATGCCGAGGCCGTATCGAAGCCCTGCGCTGCACGGTCCAATCGGCGCCAGCTAACCAACTTCACCGCGGCCGCGACGACCAGCAGGACCAGAAGGATCGCGATATCGCCGCGATGGCCCGGCAGCGCGAATCCGAGCACGCCGATCGCCCATAGCCAGGCGGCACCGCTGGCGGCGGCGAGCAGGAGGTAGTTCGGCAGCGTCCAGCGGTTGTGCCAGGCCGGAATCGGTTTCAGCGTGTCGTAGATGCGCGCGGTACAGAACACCGTCGCGATCGCGAGCACACAGCCGGCCACGGCCGCAGCGAACTGCAGCCCGGGTGCGCCGCCGCGCCAGGTCGCAAGCGCCAGCACCAGCATCGGGACGAAGCTGAGCACGGCGACGACGCCTTCGCGCGACAACCACGACGACCGCCACTGACTGAATGCGCGCCACGCTCGTTCCGGCCGCCCCAGGTGCGCGACCGACGCCAGCAGGCCGGCGCTGACCAGGATCGCCGCCGCGACGAGGGCGGTCAGGACCAGGGTCGGATTGCGCCCGGCCTGACCGCCGGCCACCAGTACGCCGAGCCAGAACAGCAGACCGTAGCCGGCGCCGCTGAGGCTGGTGAACGCAATGACCGAGAGCGCTGGATGCATCAGCGCGACAGCAACCGGTCGGCCCAGCGCAGCAGCGGCGACGCGCGCTCAGGATCGAACCCGTGTTCATCGACGTCGGCGGGCCGGGTCGGCGCGGCATCGGCCAGTTCGGCCGGCGCGCCGGTGTCCCCGACGCGATGCCGGCGCGGCCTGGGCGGCAGGTAGCGATTGGTCGGGCGGTAGTCCAGCTCGGGCATCAGCGGCCGGCCGTCACGCTCGGCCACCAGTTTCGACACTGCCGAATCGGGATCGCCAAGGTCGCCGAAATGCCGCGCGCGGGTCGGACAAGCCTGTACGCAGGCGGGCTGACGATCCTGCTCGGGCAAGGCCGTGTTGTCGATCCGGTCCACGCACAGGGTGCACTTCTTCATCGTGTGCTCGACCGGATCGATCTCACGCGCGCCGTAGGGGCAGGCCCAGGCGCACAGCTTGCAGCCGATGCAGGTATCGGGATTGACCAGCACGATCCCGTCCTCAGCGCGCTTGTGGCTGGCGCCGGTTGGGCAGACCGTCACACAGGCTGCGTTTTCGCAGTGCAGGCACGAGCGAGGGAAGTGCAGGGTCAAGGCATCGCCGTCCGGCGTGCAGACCTCGTAGCTGTGCACGCGATTCAGCCAGGCGCCGTCCGGCTGCGCACCATAGGCGTCGATGTCGTTCAACGGACCATAGGCGCCGATGTCGTTCCACTGCTTGCAGGCGACCGCACAGGCGTGGCAGCCGACGCAGGTGTCGAGATCGATCACCAGGGCGAGCTTCTTGTTTGCGGGCGGCGGCAGCGTCGTCATCGTGGCGGCGACCTTAGGCCACCGTGGGCGAGAACGCCAGCCCCGCTGCAGCCACCCGAGCCCCGGTGGCGGACCGCGATGACGGATGGTGCGGAACATTTCACCAGCTGCTGTGTCCATGTTGCGCGTCGTCGCGCTGCACCGATACTCGTGCCGCGACCGCGGCCGAAGCATGCCACGGCCGCAGGCGGGTCCGTCAGGCGAACGGGCCGGCACGCAGCCGGCAGGAGTCGATGTCCGCGGCGATGACGCCGACCATCGCGGGCATTCGGCGCCTGCTTCCCTCCCCAAGCCAAGAGGATAGAACCGATGACCTTGTCTCCATCGGCGGTCGCGCGTGCGCGCCGTCCCGATTCGATCTGTGCTGTGCGCGGCGCGACGACAGCAGGGCTGCTGACTGTACTGGCGGCGCTATCGCTGTCCGCTGCCCGACCCGTTCACGCCGAGACCTATGCCGGCGTCGGCGTGGCAAGCTTCAGCGGACCGGACAGCTTCGATCGGCGCAGCCGCGGTCTGAGTCTGCATGCCGGCTGGCGCTGGCGACCGACCCTGGCGATCGAGGCCGGCGTGATCGATCAGCG
>CAZFUH010000242.1:0-3591 GCA_964522235.1 uncultured Rhodanobacteraceae bacterium | reverse complement strand
CGATGACGGATGGTGCGGAACATTTCACCAGCTGCTGTGTCCATGTTGCGCGTCGTCGCGCTGCACCGATACTCGTGCCGCGACCGCGGCCGAAGCATGCCACGGCCGCAGGCGGGTCCGTCAGGCGAACGCGCGGTGACGTCGATCTGTCCAGCTTCGATTTGCCACGTGATCTGGTGCAGCATCGATGGCGCGCTTTGCATACCGGACTGCGCTGGTTCCTGCCGCTTGGCGAACGCTGGCACGCCAGCGCCGGCCTGGCGGCCGCCCATGTCGAGGTCGAGCGCGAAGACGTCGTCGTCACAACGTACATTGCGCCGGGGTCGAGCCACTACGAGACCCACTACTCGACCCGGCGCTCGCCGACACGCTCGTCATGGGGCTGGATCGGCCGCATCGGCCTGGGCTTCGATCTCACGCCGGCACAGCGACTTTTACTGGACTATCAGCGCCTGCATGCTGGCCTGAAGCAGCACTGCCGTTTCGATGCTGGCTATCCGGACTGCGACCACACCCGTTCGACATCGATCGATGGTGTACAGCTGACGTGGAGCTATGTCTTCCGCTGACCCGTGCTTCCGTACTGTCTGCCTCAGGCAGGCAGTACGTGGTTTATGGCCCGGGGGACGATTGTTCGCGACGTTCGGCGAATGTCGCCGCCGGCAGGTCCCGGCTATGCTGGTGTCAGGATGGACGTTCCTTCCGACGTACTGGAGTTTCTGCGCGCGCAGTCGCCGTTCTCGGCGCTGCCGGAGGCGGCGTTGCGCGATGCCGCGGCTGCGATCGAGATCATCTACCGGCGGCACGGCGAGGTGATCCTCGAGCACGGGGTCGTCAACGACGCACTGCCGCTGATCCGCAAGGGTGCGGTCGAGGTCAGCGACGGCGACGGCCGCCTCGTGCTGCGGCTGGAGGAAGGCGACAGCTTCGGCTTCAATTCGCTGCTGACCGGCGATCCGACCCGCTTCCGCTATACCTTGATCGAAGACTCGCTGATCTGGCGTCTGCCGGCGGCGAGCTTCCATGCCCTGCGCCGCGAGCATGTCGAATTCGATCGCCATTTCGTCCGCACACTGGAGGAGCGCCTGACCGCAGCGGCCCGGCCACCGAACGCGAACGCGCTGTTCGATACCCGTCTTGAGCAGCTGGCGTCGAAGCCGGCGATCATGATCTCCACCGGCAGTTCGATCCGCGATGCCGCGCGACAGATGGCGCAGCGGCGGATCTCGTCGTTGCTGGTCGGCACCGCGGATCGGCTCGAAGGCATCGTCACCGATCGCGACCTGCGCAACAAGGTCCTGGCCGAGGACCTCGACCCCGCCGTTGCGGTCGACGCAATCATGAGTCCGCAGCCGATCACCCTGGGTGCCCGCCAGACCGCGTTCGACGCCCTGCTTTGCATGCTCGACGCCCGCATCCACCATCTGCCGGTGGTCGATCACGGCCACGTGATCGGCGTCGTCACCAGCCGCGACCTGCTCGCCTTGCAGACCGAGCATCCAATGTACCTGGTGCGCGAGATCGGCCTGGCCGCCGACATCGCGGCGCTGCGATCGGTACTCGAGCGCCTGCCCGAGCTGTGCGCACGCCTGCTGTCGGCCGGCGTCGATGGCGCCGGCCTGCCGCGGGTACTGACCGTGATCAACGACGCCGTGACCCGGCGCCTATTGGAGCTGGCCCGGGTCCGATTCGGCGCGCCGCCGGCGCCGTATGCGTGGCTGGTGTTCGGTTCGCAGGCGCGTGCCGAACAGACTCTGTACACCGATCAGGACAACGGCCTGCTGCTGTCGGACGGCTGCGATCATGAAAGCGGCTATTTTCGCGACCTGGCCGAGTTCGTCTGCGCCGGCCTGGACCAGTGCGGCCAACGCTTTTGCGACGGCGGCATCATGGCGCAGAACCCGCGCTGGCGTATGGACGTGGCCGGCTGGCTGACGCAGTTTCGCAACTGGATCGCGGCGCCGACGCCGAAGGCGCTGTTGAATGCATCGATCTTTTTCGACATCCGTCACCTCGCTGGCGATCGCGACCTGAGCCTGCGACTGCTCGACGGACTGGCTGCGATCGACGCCGAACGCAGCCTGTTCCTCGGCATACTGACCCAGCAGGCGCTCGCGCACGAGGTACCGCTGGGCACATTTCGTCGCTTCGTCGTCGAGGCCGACGGCGCCCATCGCGATCGCCTCGACCTCAAGCGCGCCGGCCTCCTGCCCCTGGTCGAGGCCGTGCGCGTACGCGCGCTGTGCGCGCGGCTTCATGACTCCGGTACGCAGGAACGACTGGACAAGCTGGTCGAGGCCGCTGCGATGCCGCCGGCCGATGCCCGAGCGCTGTCGGATGCATTGCGCCTGTTCACGCGCCTGCGCATCGAGCACCAGCTGCGACAGCTGCGCCGGGACGAGGCTGCGGACAACTGGATCGCGCCGGACCGACTCAGCGAGCCGGACCGACGCAGCCTGCGCGACGCCTTCGTCGCGGTACGCAACGCCCAGACGGCGCTGGCGGCCGAACTCGGTGTCGATCGGCCATGAAACTGGCCTGGCTGCGGCTGCGCCGGCGCCGGCTCGCGCGCCGAGTCGGGGAATCGACGCTGCAAGCGTTCTTGCAGGCGCCGCTGCCGGCCGGCAACCGGCGGCTGTCGGAGCTGGACCTGCTGGCCCTGGATTTCGAGACCACCGGCCTGAAGCCGGACCTTGACCGCGTGGTCAGCGCCGGCTGGCTGTCGATCAGCGCCGGCGCCATTCGAATGACCACTGCCCGCAGCCTGAATCTGCGGCCGCAGCGCGAGCTTGGGGCCAGTGCCGGCGTGCACGGCCTGCGAGACATTGACCTGGTGCACGGCGACGACGAACCGGGGCTGCTCGCCGCCATGCTGCCGGCGCTGACCGGGCGCATCCTGCTCGCGCACGGCGCCAGCATCGAGCACAGCTTTCTCGATCGCATGCTGCGCCGGTATCACGGCATCCCACTGCTCGCTCCGGCTGTCTGCACCCTGAGTCTGGAAGCACGGCTGCGCCAACGTCTCGGGGAAACGCTCGAACACGGCCAACTCACCCTGGCCGCGTGCCGGCGCCGCTATGACCTGCCGGCAGCGCACGAACACGAGGCCCTGTCCGATGCCCTGGCCTGCGCCGAGCTGTTCCTGGCCCAGCTCGCGCAGTTCGGCGGCGCCAGCAGCGTACGTCTGGCTTCGGTACTCGCCTAGTGTAAGGCGTCTGGATCACCATGATCCGGCCGCAATTGCTCCATCATGGCCAGGCAGTCTGCGGCTGTGGCGCTTCGATGCGGCGGAACGTTGCACCGCCGTTGCGGTCGCAACAACCTGCCCGAACCGGCCCGCTCGTTGCTCCAACCATGCGTCGGTTCCGCCATTTGCTGCATCCTTGACCGCCACGCACCGACACTTTCGCCGATGAGATCCAAGCCGATGGCCGACCACCCCGAACGCACCCCGCCCGCCGGACCCGGCCTGCGCCCGGCGCCGCGCCGGGTCGTCGTCCCGCCGGCGACCGCAGGCAGCGCAACGCGGCGCTGGCTTGCGATCGCCGCAGCGGTCGTGGTCGTCGCGCTGGGGGCGTTCTGGCTGCTGCC
>CAZFUH010000241.1:0-6513 GCA_964522235.1 uncultured Rhodanobacteraceae bacterium | reverse complement strand
CATTTCTACACGACCGACAAGAACAAGAAGAACACGCCGAACAAGATCGAGATCAAGAAGTACGATCCGGTCGCTCGCAAGCACGTGATCTACAAGGAAGGCAAGATCAAGTGAGCGAACGCGCCTTGGCGCGATCCGCCGTTCCGCAGCAAGAGGCCCGCCACGCCATTGGCGGGCCTTTTCGTTGCTGGCAACACCTCGGCAGCAACGCAGCGGCGCTGCCAGATCGTGGCGTAGGGGCTCGCGGTTGATCGATGGGCAGACATCCGCCACGTCGCGTGAGCGGATCCTGCGGACCGACTGGGGACTCGAGAATCGGCTGTTTCACTGCCGCAGCGCGAACGTCGAAACGCACGGTCGCCAAGCCGGCAATCGCTCCTCCTGCGCACCGCCGAGATCGTCTTCCAGCACGAGCCCGGACAGATGCTGACTGGCGTTCGCCTTGGCCCGGAACCCGAACCCTCTCCATTTCCGGAACGGCAGCGAGATGGCCCGAACGCCGGTCGCAGGAGGCGAAACGAACAAGGCCCGCCAATGGCGGGCCTTGTCAGCGGGTTGCCTCGGTGCTGAGGCGTGACCCGGTTCAGTTGATCGGGGCTGCCTGCGGGACCAGACGATATCCCTTCAAGCGCGCTGCAAACTGTTGCAGCGCCCGAATGCCGCTCGCTTCGGCGTCGCGGCACCACTCTTGCAATGCCTTGAGCATGCCATCCGGGCTGACGCCGCGGCGTTCATACAGCGCCCGCAGACGTTGGCGGAACTCCCAGACCGTGGCCAGCGTCGGCCGACGAGCGAACCAGCGTTCGCCGGCACTGCCGTCGCGATGCGAGAATGCGAGCATGCGAGCGGCCTGCTTGCGCCAGCGGCGCAAAGAGGCGCCGGCGCGCTCGGCTTCCTCATGCACGACCGGCACGATCACGTTGCGGAAATAGTCGGTCATGACCTGGAAGCGGTGCACCATGACCGCGCGCAGGGTTTCCGGGCAGGCCTGGTCGGCCTCCTGGGTCGCCAACGCCGGCGCAACCCGGCGCACCTTGGCCAGGCCGATTCGCTGCAGACCGCGCAAGATCGCCCAGCCAATGTCGAATTCACCGCGGCGCAACGCGAAGCGTGCCGAACTCGGGAATGCATGGTGGTTGTTGTGCAGCTCTTCACCGCCGATCAGCAGACCCCACGGCACCAGGTTGTGCGAGCGGTCCTCGGTATCGAAATTGCGATAGCCCCACCAGTGGCCGAGACCGTTGACGACGCCGGCTGCGAGCACCGGAATGACCAGCATCTGCAGCGCCCAGACGGCGACCCCGGCGACGCCGAACGCGGCCAGCAGGGTCAGCAGCAACAGGGTCGGACCCAGGGGCGCGAACCGGGCATAGAGATTCCGCTCCAGCCAGTCATCCGGAGTGCCATGGCCGAACTTGTCCATGTCGTCGCGCTTCTTGGTCGCCTGCGAATACAACGCAACCCCGTGCCAGACGACCTTGCCGATGCCATGGATTTGCGGACTGTGCGGGTCGTCCTCGGTCTCGCAGCGGGCATGATGCTTGCGATGAACGGCGACCCATTCCCGGGTGACCATGGCCGTGCTCAGCCACAGCCACAGGCGCAACGGGTGGCTGACGATCGGATGCAGGTCGACGCCTCGATGGGCCTGGCAGCGGTGCAGATACAGGGTGACGGCGAGAATCGTGAGCTGGGCCGCGACGGCGAAGTACAGCAGCAGCCATGGCCAAGAGGCTCCGGTCAGGCCGGCATCGAGAAAATGGAGGATGGAGTCAAGCATAAAGGACGCAACTGGTGGGTGGAACTCCACTATAGGGGCGGTCCTGTGCGAATACCATATGACCCAGTCACGTTCGAGCCGCCGAAAAGCTCGCATTGACGCTGCCCGGCAGCGGCCGATAGGCTTGCCGGCCCGCCCCCTATGCCGTTCTGGAGCTGCAATGGACATCACGATCAAGCTGAACGAAGAAGATCTCGACCACTTCCGCCGCTCCATGCAGCAGGCGATGGACAAGAATGCCGGGCTGGCGCCGGCCGAGATCTGCGCCCACGCGACCGACTTGCTGGAGCGAGTCCGGGCTACCCGAGTGCCGGACTTTGTCGCCAACCGCATGCGCCACCTGGTCAGTCTGATTTCGATGGTTCAGGATGAGTCCTGGGGACTGGAAAGCGATGAATGTGACCGGGTGCTCGCCGCGCTGAGCTATTTCGCCGAGCCGCACGACGACATCCCCGATTCGGTGCCGGTGTTCGGTTTTCTTGACGATGCGATCATGATCGAGCTGGTGTTGCGCGAGCTGCAACACGAGGTTGATTCGTACGAGGAGTTCTGTGCGTTCCGTGCCGCGGAGGCGTCCCAGCGTGGCGTCGACATCGCCAGCCTTGGACGTGAAGAGTGGCTGGCCCAGCGGCGCGACGAGCTGATGGACCGGATGCGCCGCCGCCGTGGTGGTCGGGACGGCGCCTACGCCGGATTGCCGCAGTTCTCGCTGTTCCGAGCCGGCTAGCCCGCATTATTCGTGAACGTTCGTCGCGAGACCGTCGAGACGCCGCTGGGACGCGGCGCGCGGACTGGAAGGCGGCGAAGGCGTAGCCGACACTACGTCGAGCCGACTGGAGGGAGCACGTCGCGTCCCAGCGGATGGATCGGCGGCCGCAGCAGAAGGTTCATGAATAATGCGGGCTAGGAGCCTGGGCGGGAGAACGTTCGAGGCGAAACGGCGCCGTTGCCGCCCCGAGGGCTTCCGCCGCCCAGGTTCCTGCGGTGACATTGGTCTGATCGCAACCCTTCCACGCGGCGGCGAGGCCCTGCTATAATTCCGGGGCTTTGCAGCCGCTTGCCCACGGAACCAACCGCCCCGATTCGGATCGCCGCGCCGCGCTCGTGTTGCCGCTGGCGCAGATCGTGGTCGGGCTGGTCGGAGCCGGCGTGATCGCATGGTTGGCAGAGCGCGCTGACGCGCTCGCCTTTCTGGTCGGCGCAGTCGTGATCGCGCTCGGCTATGCGGTGTTCGGCTGGCGTACCGCCTTGCGTTCGCCGCTGGTGCCCGCCGGGCTGGTGTTCGTCCGGCTGATCGTCGGCGCGCTGCTGAAGTGGCTGGTGATCGGTGCCGGCTTGGCGCTTGCCATGGCGGTGGCCGGGTTGCCGGGAGAATTCGTGCTTGCTGGCGCCCTGTGCGCGCTGCTTGCCTATCTGATTTGCATACCCTGGTTGCTTCGATGATCGACAACATTCTGCGCGTTGCTGGCGACAGCCCCGGCGAGTACGTCACCCACCACCTCAAGCACTGGCAGGTTTCGATTGGCGACGGCGTCTTCTGGACCGTCAATGTCGACAGCCTGTTGATGTCGATCCTGATCGGCGTGCTCGCGATCGGTACCTTCTGGCTGATGGGACGACGCGCCACGGCCGGCGTGCCGGGCCGCTTCCAGGCGTTCATCGAGATCGTGGTCGAGTTCATCGACACCCAGGTCCGCGACGTCTTTCACGGCAACCGACGCTTCGTCGCACCATTGGCGCTGACGATCTTCGTCTGGGTGTTTCTGATGAACTCGCTGAAGATCATCCCGGTTGACTTCTTTCCGGGCGTCGCCAGCGCGGCCGGTCAGGAGTACTTCCGAGCGGTGCCGACCACCGATCTGAACATCACGCTGGCAATGGCGACGATGGTACTGCTGTTGATGTTCGGGTTCGCGATCAAGGCCAAGGGCGGATTTGGCTTCGGCAAGGAGCTGATGACTGCGCCGTTTCATTTCGAAAGCAAGGTCACGAACGTGATCATGATTCCGTTCAACCTGCTGTTGAACATCGTCGAATATCTGTCCAAGCCGGTCAGTCTTGCAATGCGACTGTTCGGCAACATGTATGCCGGTGAGCTGGTGTTCCTGCTGATCGCTCTGCTTGGCACCGCCGGCGGCAACCTGATCCTGTCCGGTGCCGGTGCCGGTGCCGCCACAGGCGGCGCCCTGGCCTTTCTTGGCGCGATCGCAGCCGGCGCCGCGTGGTCGATCTTCCATATTCTGGTGATCACTCTGCAGGCCTTCATCTTCATGATTCTGACCGTGGTCTATCTGTCGATGTCGACGGAAGCCCACTGACCCCCCCTTCTCCTTTCACCTTCGCTTTTTTTCGAGGACGTCAACATGGAACTCACCGCTCTCATCGCCGCCATCCAGGGCAACACCGCGATCGCGATCGGCATCATCATCGGCCTGGGCGCGCTTGGCGCCTGCATTGGCATCGGCATCATGGGTTCGAAGTTTCTGGAGAGCGCCGCGCGCCAGCCGGAACTGGTGCCGATGCTGTCCGGCCGCATGTTCCTGCTCGCCGGTCTGATCGATGCCGCGTTCATCATCGGCTTGGCGATCGCGCTGTTCTTCGCGTTCGCAAACCCGCTGATCGGTACCGCGATCTCCGCCATCGGCGGTTGAGCCGGCATCTGCCGCCGCGCGCCAACGGGCGCGTGGCCACGGTCGGGCGCTGCGGCGCCCGCTTGCCCGTAGCGGAGTAGCACGATGAATATCAACGCCACCTTCATCGGTCAGGGCATCGCATTCGCGATCCTGATCTGGTTTACCTGGAAGTTCGTCTGGCCGCCGCTGATGCGCGCGATCGAAGTGCGCCAGCAGAAGATTGCCGAGGGACTGGCCGCCGCCGATCGCGCCAAGGCCGATCTCGCCGCCGCCGACCAGCGCGTCGAGGCCGAGATCAAGGCAGCGCGCGTCAAGGCTGCGGAGATTCTGGAGCGCGCCCACGCCCAGGCCAACCAGATCGTCGACAAGGCCAAGGCCGACGCGATCGCCGAAGGCAACCGGCAGAAGGCGCTGGCCCAGGCTGAGATCGCAACCATGACCCAGTCGGTCAGGGAGACTCTGCGCACCCAGATCGGCGGCCTGGCCGTGCTCGGCGCCGAGAAGATCGTTCAGCGTGAAATCGATGCCGCCGCGCATCGCGCGTTGATCGAAGAACTGGCCAACGAGATCTGAATCGATGAGCACGAACGTCCAGACGCTGGCGCGACCCTACGCGCGTGCCGCCTTCGAGCTGGCCAAGGGCGACGGTCTGCTGGCCGACTGGTCGCGCCGGCTTGCATTCTCGGCGCAACTGGCTTCGGTCGGGCGCATCGCCGCGGCGCTTGCCCAGCCGGACCTGAGCCAGTCCCGGCAGGTCGAGCTGCTGCTGCCTGAGGGCGACACCGCCGACGGTACCTTCGGCCGCTTCCTGTCGGTGCTGGCCGAGAACAAGCGCCTGTCGTTGCTGCCGGACATCGCCGCCCAGTACGAACTGCTGCGCGCCGATGCCGAGCGTACGGTCAAGGCGCGCGTGCGTACCGCCGTGGCGCTGGAACCGGCTCAGATCGAAACCCTGAGGGCGGCACTCAAGCGCCGGCTCGGCCGCGAGGTCGAAGTCGACAACCAGGTCGATGCCAGTGTTCTCGGCGGTGCCGTCATCGATGCCGGCGACATCGTCATCGACGGTTCGGTGCGCGGACGCCTGGCCAAGCTGCACAGTGTTTTGACCCATTGACGAGCCTGGGCTGCGCATCGCCCGGCGCCATTGGCGCTGCGGTCGCGGGCCAGGAACCGAAGAATCCCGTTTCAACCTCGGCAGCGGAGACGCGACGCCGAACCAGAGGCCCCAAGCCATGCAGACCACACTCAACCCGTCCGAAATCTCCGAGTTGATCAAGAACCGCATCGAGCAGTTCAAGCTCGGTGCCGAAGCCCGCAATGAGGGCACCATCGTCTCGGTGTCCGACGGCATCGCCCGCATTCACGGTCTGGCCGACGTCATGCAGGGCGAGATGATCGAGTTTCCGAACAACACCTTCGGCCTGGCGCTGAATCTGGAGCGCGACTCGGTCGGTGCGGTGATTCTCGGCGACTATCAGCATCTTCGCGAAGGCGACTCGGTCAAGACCACCGGCCGCATTCTCGAAGTGCCGACCGGCGAAGCCCTGCTCGGCCGCGTCGTCAATGCCCTCGGTGAGCCGATCGACGGTGCCGGGCCGATCACCGCCCAGGCCAGTGCGCCGGTCGAAAAGGTTGCGCCCGGCGTGATCTGGCGCAAGAGCGTGTCGCAGCCGGTTCAGACCGGTTACAAGTCCGTCGACTCGATGATTCCGATCGGCCGCGGCCAGCGCGAACTGATCATTGGTGACCGCCAGACCGGCAAGAGCGCGTTGGCGATCGACACGATCATCAACCAGAAGGGTACCGGCGTGAAGTGCATCTACGTCGCGATCGGTCAGAAGGCCAGTTCGATCGCCGGCGTTGTGCGCAAGCTGGAAGAGCACGGTGCGATGGCGCACACCATCGTCGTTGCCGCGTCGGCCTCCGAATCGGCGGCAATGCAGTACATCAGCGCCTATTCCGGCTGCACGATGGGCGAGTATTTCCGTGATCGCGGCCAGGACGCGCTGATCATTTACGACGATCTGTCCAAGCAGGCCGTCGCCTACCGTCAGATCTCGTTGCTGCTGCGCCGCCCCCCCGGCCGCGAAGCCTATCCGG
>CAZFUH010000240.1:0-6546 GCA_964522235.1 uncultured Rhodanobacteraceae bacterium | reverse complement strand
AAGGTGACGAAGGCGTCGCCGACACTAGCGCCAACGTCGAGCAAGCTCGACGCTACAACAACCCGCCAAGTCGCCAATGCGATCCTTGTAGAGCGCAGCTTGCTGCGCTTTGCGGCCGTGAGGCCCCTCGCTTCACCCGCGACCCCGACGTTGAGCAAGCTCAGAGCACGCCGCGTCCCAGTGGATGGATCGGCAACCACAGCAGAAGGTTCATGAATAATGCGGACCAGGAGCCTGCGCGGCAGAAGCGTTCGAGGCGAAACGGATGCCATCGTCATTGAGTGCGTCGATCGGAGAGCGCGCATCGTGGTGCTATGTAAGCTCGACGATCGGCGGACTCGATGGCGAGGGCGCCGTTGCAGCCCGGACGGCTTCTGCCGCGCAGGCTCCTATTCACGCCGATGCGGCAACCGCCGGCAGCTGACGACATCGTTCCGGCACCCGCCCGGCCAGGCCGGAGGCATGCAGGATGAAACGGCGCTTCAAGCCCGGCAAGCGCTGAATCAGGCGCTGTCCAACATCGCGCAGATCGTCGAGCAGCGGCGCCGTGGCGCGGTAGCCGCGATCGATGGTCTCGAACACGCGCGCGGCGATCGCGTTGTCGCCCTGGCGCCAGCGCGCGTAGCGCTCGAGCACGGCGGCATCGCCAGGGTCCAGACCGCGCGCGATCGCCTTGGCCAGCACTTCGGCCAGAGCAGCAACATCGAGCATGCCCAGATTCAGCCCCTGCCCGGCCAGCGGATGCACGACATGGGCGGCATCGCCGACCAGGACGACGCGGCCATCGTGATAGCACTCGGCCAACTGCCGCGCGAGCGGAAACAGCGCACGCTCGCTGACCAGCTCGACGGTGCCGAGAATGCCGCCCGCGGCGATCGCCAGCTCGCGCTCGAATGCCGCCGCCGGCAACGCGCGCAGACGCTCGGCCTCGGCATCGGGCAGACTCCAGACGATCGAGCACTCGCGCTCATCGGCCAGCGGCAACCAGGCCAGCGGCCCGGTCGGCAGAAAACGTTGCCGGGCGGTGTCGCCGTGACCCAGGGTGCAGCGCAGATTCGCGACCAGGCCGCGCTGCCCGTAGTCGATCCGGCGCGCCTGGATGCCGGCCAGACCACGCACCGGCGAGCTGGCGCCGTCGGCGGCAACCAGCAGTTGTGCGCGCAGGATCTCGCCGTCCTCAAGCACGACATCGATACCGGTCTGGTGCCGATGCAGCGCCTGCACCCGCGCCCGCCAGCGGCAGCGCGGCCCGGAACCGGCGGCAATGCGTTCGGCCAGCGCCTGCTGCAGAACTCCGTGCTCGACGATGTGGCCCAGGTACGGCCAGGCCATCGCGGCGGCATCGAAATGCATGCCGCGATCCGGGTCGCGCTGCCACACCTGCATGTGCCGGTAGGCGCGCACGCGCTGCGCCTGCGGCGGCGGCCAGGCATCCAGCGATGCCAGCAGCCGGGTCGATGCCGGCGACAGCGCAAACACGCGCAGATCCGGCAATGCGGGCGTCAGCGGCGGCTGCGCCGCGACATCGACCAGGAGCGTGTCGCAACCGGACTGCGCCAGGGCCAGGGCCAGGCTCTGTCCGGCCGGACCGGCACCGACCACGATGACTTGCGCGTCCAGCCGGCTCATGCCGCCTGCCCCAGACACAAGGCCGGAGCGTCGTCGGCAAAACCCATCGCCGCCAGTGCGAGCGATTCCCGCGCCATCGGCAGCGCGGTCAGCGCGCCGAACGCGACGCTGCGCAGCAGGCCCGATCCGGGCACAGTCAGCTTCGGCCAGCGGGCCAACCAGTGACTGAGTCCGGCGATGCGCTCGCGATCGCCCTGCCGGCGGTCACGGTGACGACGCAGGGCTGCGAACACGTCGCCACCGTCCGCTTGCGTATCCGGCAGCCGGCGGCCGATGCCGTGCCGGACCAGCTCCTCGGCCAGAACCAGGGCATCGCGCAAGCCAAGATTGAAGCCTTGTGCGGCGATCGGATGCAGACTCTGCGCGGCATTGCCGATCAGAACGACACGGCCGGCGACGGTGTCCGGCGTCCATACCCGTTGCAAGGGGTAGCGAACGAGATTGCCGAGGCCATGCAGGCGGCCGAGGACCTGGCCGAGCATGTCCTGAATCGCCACCAGCCGATCGCCGTCGGACAACGCCGCGACCGTCTCTGCGTGGTCATGCGCCAGGGTCCAGACCAGACCGGCACGGCGACCGGCCAGCGGCAGCACGGCAATGGCGCCGTCGTCGGTGAAGCGTTCGCGAGCCACTCCGCCGTGGTCGCGACCCAGGCCGGCGCTCAGAACCAGGGCGTCCTGGCCATAGGGCTGGCGCTCGACCGCAAGTCCGGCCAGACCACGCAGCGTCGACTCGGCACCATCGGCGCCGACCACGACCGCCGCATGCAACTGCCGCTCACCCCCATCCACCTCGATGGTCGCCGCGATGCCATTGCCGTCCGGCGCGTACTCCAGCAATCTGGCCGGCGCCACCCGGCGCAGCAAGGTGCAGCGCTGCAAGGCCGTCTCCAGCGCCTGACCGAGCCGGCTCGCCGGCACGACCGCACCGAAACGATCGACGCCATGATCGTCGGCCCGCAGCAATACCCGCCCGAAATCACCGCGACGGCTGACATGGACGGCGCGAATCGGCTCGGCTTGTGGCTCCAGATCTCCGCGGATACCCAGCGCCGCCAGCGCATTGAGGCTGGCCCGCGCCAAGGCCAGGTAGCGCTCGCGCAGCGGATCGGCCAGGGCGAGCGAAGGCGGCCTTGCCTCGACCAGGGTCGCTGCGATGCCGGCGCGATCCAGCGCCAACGCCAGACAGGCGCCGACCAGGCCGCCGCCGACGATCAGTACGTCGCCATCTTCATGCATCCCGGCATGATAGCGTCAACGCTGCCACGCGCTGGCCCGAGGTTTCCGCCAGCGTCGATGGGCGCCTGGCCACACCGAAGTTTTCCGCGACCCGCTGTCCCAGCTGCGTCGCTTCAACACGTTCTTACCGCTTTACTACCTCCCGCCCTATTCGTGACCATACAACTTAACAAAGTCATCGCAACTGATCAGGGATAGGCTCATCAGCCCGCCGCGATCGAAGAACGGGTCAGGACGCTTCTTTGAAGATACGAACGCGGCTTCTCGCACATGGCAATTTGCGATCCCGTCGTTGTAAAACGTAATGCGCGCCATAGTATAAACAGTTGTATATGTTACCTCGACTTCCTCTCCGCACTCAGAAGCATGCGTTTCTCGTTGAGAGCCATAACGCCAATGCAAAACTCTGGATCCGTCCGCCGCGACTTCGGTTCGAACCGGCCTTCCCAAGTGGTTGAGCACCTCACTTATTTGGTGCCCGCCATTCTTGTACCGCTGCGCCACTTCGCGTATGTCTCGATCGCCCAGAGGCTGCCAAACACCAAGTCTGTGATAAGGCTCGCAATCGTCGGCCATAGCGAAAGCCGGAACGAGGATTAAAGCCATCCTGATTGCAAACATGTAACCCCTCGTAGTTGTTGCGACTCCCTCGGCCGAAAAGACACGGCGCGGCAGCCAGGGCGCTGCAACTCGCCCAATCTCAATAGTCGTCGGCGTTCGGGACAAGATGCAGCAGCAATGATCGTTCGCCGGGCACTGGCTCTCCGCTGTCGGGATCGCGCGCCTGGCCGTGGACAAGAACGAACTCGCCGCCCGGTGACATTGCCATCGGCGTCAGCCAAACCCAGTGTTGAGCAAGTTCGGCAAGCCTGTCGTCCACATCCAGCAGGTTTTCCAGACCGCTACGCTGTGTCCAGACGAACATGGTCGGCCTGTGGTCATCGATTGGAGCTCGGACGAAGCCGCCGATCAAAAGACTGCCGTCGGCGGAAACGGTTCTGGGCTCGAAGGTGACGCGAGTTGGGTAGTCTTGGTGTTGCGGCAGTCGGCCCAGATAGGCATGCGTGCCGTCGGCGAGCCAGTACCAGGCTTGACCGATGTTGGGATGGCGCCCGCCGGGGGCTTCCTGTCCCGCCCCGAAAACGATCCGGCAGCTCGCGTCGCAGGTCCAGGCTCGACCCAGGGCGGCCGAGCCCGCATCGCGCAGCGGCCAGGGCCGGGCGCCGGCAATCGACGGCGCCACGTGGTAGTTGACTGTCGACGGAAACAGGCTGCGAATCGCGAAGTTGCCAAGCACGACTTCGCCGTCGTTGGCCAAGGCCACCAGCTGCCAGGACTGAAACCAGAAACCATCCCAGGCCGGATTGAGAAAACCGGCCTCGGGATCCCAGAGCCAGGGGCGCCAGGGCACGCTTCCGGTTTCCGAACCCCAGCCGGCGAAGCGGACTCCGTTTCGGGACATCACAGTTGCTCTCCCAGCCGCGTTGAAATCGGAAAAGCCTTCGAGCTCCGTCCAGCCACTGGAGTGGCGATACCGCATCGCTGTCGCCATGCCGTCGCGAAGCAAGGTGCCGCCATCGGCCGAAAGCTTGAGCCATGGAAACTCGTGGTCCGACGCCGGTACATCATTGAGCAGCAGGGTCGCGGACTCTTGCCCAAGCTGCCAACGGTGGATACGACCCGCTGCATCGGTACCGTAGACCGTGCCGTCGTCGGTCACGTCGTGCATGCGCACGGCGATGCCGTCGTCGCCACTGACGACCGGCACCGGCGCAACCGAGAACGCATACAGATCGCCCAGGCTCGGCTGCTGCCACGGGCAGCCCAGGCCGCGCGGCCGGGTGAGGCGCATCAGATCCAAGGCGCCACTGCCGAACGGCGCCAGCACCGAAGCATAGCCGGCGTGGCCAACGTCGCAGCCCAGTTCCAGGGACAGCTCGCCCCATTGGAAACGCTCGACATCGTCCGGGTTGAAGGCGGCGCCGAACCGTGCGCCGCGCGTCGCGTGCATCTGAGGGACATGCAGCCGACCATCCTCGCCCAGTTCACCGGTGCCGAGCATCCAATACTGCCTGCCCTCGTGATCGAAACTGTACCAGGTGACCAACGCCCGGCCCGGAGCAATCCATTGCAGGGCATAGCCCTCGCCGTTGTGGTCCGGATCGAACCACGAGCCGCTCTGGCCAGCCTCCTCGCTGATGCCGTGGCCGGGCTGGCCATGGCGCGATTCGCAGAACGTGGCCATGGTCCGCGTCAGCCGTTCGATCGGAATCGTCAGCTCCTGACCGAAGGCCGAGAATGAGAACTCGCCGTGGTCGCAATCGACAAAGCGCAGCCTTGCCGTGCCGACCACCGAGCGCTCGATGGCATCGGGGTCGAAGTCGGCTCCGAAACGGCCGCCGCTGGTCAGCACCAGGTCGGCAAACACCAGGTACTCGCCGCCATCATCGGTTGCGGTGCGGCCAAGCGCTGTCAGCCAGCGTTGGCCGCCGGCCTCGTCGTAGGTGAACCAGTACAGCAACGCGCGATCGTCGGTCAGGATCTCCAGCACCCAACCCTCGCCACTGCGGGCCGGGTCATACCAGTGGCCGCCATGGCCGCTGCGTATGGTGGTCGCCTGCGCGATCGTGGCGGCGAGCGACAGAACCATCGCCATCGCCAGCAGGCACGAGCTTCGGCAACGGCTGCTATCGCCGGCCATTCGTCTGCCGAGCCGATCCGGCAATGAATGCGATCGCACTGACACCAGTGGCCTCCTTCGAGCCGTACTTCATCGCCACCACACTTCAATGGGCCGGCAGGCGGAGTTTGCACGAAGTGCAAGCGGGGTCCGTTTCCTGCCCAGATCTGCAATTCCGCGCAGTCCGCGAAATCGATTCATTCTCTCCCCTTCGCCCTGCGGGCTTTCTCTTCCCGACTTTCAAAGTATATCTTTGAAAAAGACACTGTCGCCCATAAACATGCCAGCACTATGAGATAGCCCGGGAGCGCGTCGCTTAGGTTGGCCATGTTCGCCAATTGAGCTCCGAGAAATGCCCCACTCAAAATATCGAAGGACCGATCCAGCCGTCCCTTGGTTATCAATTTGCTCATCTGCTTTTCCCGCTGCATCTATTTCGAGCATACGCCATCCACATCCGAGGTGTTCGACAACCATATGACCGGCGGATCCACAGCCGGCTCGGCGATCAGCAACATCAATGTCCTGACCATCCGACGCAGCTCGATTTGTGGCAACTCCGGGGCCGCCCTGGCACCGGCGGCCGTCCACACGTTTGCCACCGGAGGGCTGCCAGGCCGACTGGTGTTGGAGAACTCGACCATAAGCGGCAACCTTGGCAAAGGGCTTGAGGTGATCGATTCGCAGCACACCGAGATCCACAACAGCACGATCGCCGGCCATACCCGCCTGGGCATGCACGTCCGGGGAGCCAACCCGGCAGTCTCCGTCCGCAATAGCCTGATCGCCGGCAATGTCCTGGGCGACTGCCTGTTCACCGAAGACGACGGCGCCTTCGTCGGGCGCAGCAATCTCTTTTCAGATTCCACCTGCCACAAGGTAGCCGGCAATACCAGCCATCAGAACACCGACCCCCTGTTGACCCCGCTCAAGCTGCGCAATGACGGCCCCGTCAGCACACCGATGCACTGGCCGCGCATCGACAGTCCCGCGCTCAGC
>CAZFUH010000239.1:0-6563 GCA_964522235.1 uncultured Rhodanobacteraceae bacterium | reverse complement strand
TCGGAGGTCGAAGAATCCGAGGAGTGATCCCGGAGCGGTCCCGGTCCCTGCTTGACCGTCAAGCCGCCGGCCTTCGGGCCGGCGGTTTTTTTGTTCAGGCTCGACCGCGGGACGCCATCGTGATTGTCCAATGCACCGATCGCGGCGGACAATGGCGCGATGAATGGCAAACGCTACGACCGCGACTACTTCGATACCTGGTACCGACAACGCGGCATCCACGCCGGCAGCGCGCTGCGACGCAAGGTCGCGCTGGCGCTCGCCTGCGCCGAGTATCACCTCGGCCGGCCATTGCGCAGCGTGCTCGACGTCGGCTGCGGAGAAGGAGTGTGGCGGGCGCCGCTGCGGAAGCTGCGGCCGCGGCTACACTACCTGGGGCTGGACGACAGTCCCTATGCCGTCGAGCGCTACGGCCGGCAACGCAACCTGCACCGGCTCGCGTTCGGCGCCCTGGCGCAGCAACGCTTCGACCGCCGCTTCGACCTGATCGTCTGTGCCGATGTCCTGCATTACGTCGGCGATGCCGAGTTGCGGCAGGGCCTGTCGGGGTTCAGCGACTTGAGCCATGGCATGGCGTTCATCGAGGTCTATTGCGACGAGGACTCGATCGACGGCGATCTGGACGGATTCCACCGGCGCAGTGCCGACTGGTACCGGCGTGAGTTCGCACAGGCCGGGCTGAGCGCCTGCGGCAGCCATTGCTATTTGACGCGATCGCGGAGCATCGATGCCGCGGCCCTGGAAATTGCCGCCGCAGCGCCGGCGCGGGCGCAGCGGCGATGACCACCGAGACTACACCGTACGCGGGACTCGGCCCCGACACCGTACTGGACGCCACCGAAGCCGCCGGCATGGTCTGTGACGGTCGCCTGCTGAGCTTGAACAGCTACGAGAACCGGGTCTACCGGATCGGCCTGGAAGACGACGGCTATGTCGTCGGCAAGTTCTACCGGCCCGGGCGCTGGAGTGATGCCGCGATCATCGAAGAACACCAGTTCGCGTTCGAGTTGGCCGAAGCCGAACTCGACGTCTGCGCGCCGCTGCAACTTCACGGCACCAGCCTGCACCAGCACCAGGGCTTCCGGTACGCGCTGTTTCCCAGCGTCGGCGGCCGCGCCCCCGAGCCGGGCGAACGCGAAAGCCTGGGCCTGCTCGGGCGCACCCTGGCGCGGCTGCACAATATCGGTGCCGCCGGTCGCTTCGAGCACCGGCCACGGCTGACGATCGAAGGCTATGGCCGGGAGCCGGTTGCCTATCTGCTCGGCAATGACTGGCTGCCGGCGCATCTGGTCGAGCCGTTCGCGAGCCTCACCGGGCATCTGCTGACGGCACTGGAACAAGGCTGGCAGCGCGCCGGTTCGGCAACCCAGTTGCGTCTGCACGGGGACTGTCATCTCGGCAACCTGCTACAACGCGATCGGCGCATCGTCCTGGTCGATCTCGACGATGCGCTGACCGGCCCGGCGATACAGGATCTATGGATGCTGGTCTCCGGTGACGACGAGGAGCGGCGCAGCCAGCTGGGCTGGCTGCTCGACGGCTACAGCCTGTTCCGCGACTTTGACAGCAGTGAACTGGCCTTGATTGAACCGCTGCGCGCGCTGCGCCTGCTGCACTATCACGGCTGGATCGCACGGCGCTGGCACGATCCGGCATTTCCGGCGGCGTTTCCGTGGTTCGCCGAAGACCGGCACTGGGAGGGACTGATCGGTCAATTGCACGAGCAGCTGGCGGCTTTGCAGGAACCCGCACTGGTCTTGTAAACGACCACTCCCAAGCCGGCATCTCACTACCCGCAAAGCGGTCATACTTGTGCTCCCGACCGGGGACCTCCTCCCCCGGGGTTCCATTCCAGCTTGGAGTTCAAGAATGATTGCAGTCGCCCTGCGCACCTCCGTGGCCGCGCTACTCGCCCTGCTGCCGGCGGTGTCCGACGCCGGCAGCCAGACACCCGAACTACGCTTCGAACGCGCCCTCGGCGGCGCCGTCGCCACTCCGCTCGCGGCCGGCACCCGCGTCTACCAGCCGGCCGGTGCGGTCGTCCATGTGCTCGACTACAGCGTGCCGTCGCAACCGCTACTGACCGGCACCACCCAGGCGACGCCGGCAGCCGGACTGATCGTCGCGCTGGCCCGGCACGAGACCTACCTGTATGTCGCCTACGATACCTATGCCGACGACCGCGGCGGCGTTGCCGTGTACTCGCTGGCAGATCCGGATCGACCCGTGCTGATCGCGGATATCGACGACTACACGAACTCGCAGTTCCGCAATGTTCAAGGTCTTGCCGTCGCGGCCGGTCATCTGTATCTGTTCGACTCCGAGAACGGCCTGTACATCGCCGAACTTGTCGATCCTGGGCAACCGGTGTTCGAGCACGAATATCCGGCGTTCGGCGCGCATCAGCACACGGTCGTCGATGGCAACCGGCTGTACAGTCATGGTCGCACCTGGCTCGGTCAAACGGCGCTGACGATCTTCGACATCAGCACAGCGAGCGCACCGGTCGAAGCCGGCTTCGCCCTGCTCGACGGCTATGCCAACTTCTCACTGCAGTTGCGCGGCCCGTACGCCTATGGCTTCGGCACCGGCTTGAGCATTCACGACCTCAGCGACCCGGCCAATATCGTCGAAACCGGCCAGGCCTCCGCCGACCCGGTCAGCACTGGTCTGGTCCTGGGCAATCACGCCTACGCCCTCGGCGGCGATGGCATCGGCCTGTGGTCGATCGCCGATCCGGCAACACCGCAGCTGCTCGGCCAATCGCCGCTCGACAGCTTTGCCACCGATGTCGCCATGCCCTATGCCGGCGGCGGCTACTTCGCCACCCGCAGCGATCGCCTGGTCCTGATCGACACCAGTGCGCCCCTGCTACCGACCGTGACCAGCGAACGGCAGTTGCCCGGCAGCGCCGATCCCTACGACCTTGCCGTGGTCGGCGATACCGCTCTGATTCTTGCTGGTGCCTATGGCCTGCATATCGCCGATGCCGCGACCCTGGCGCCGCTGGGACGATTTGAACTGGATCTGCCGGCGTCGGTCCAGGCGCGCGCGTTTGAACAGATCGCGGTCGCCGGCGACCGCGCCTACCTGAGCAGTTGGGGCTACGGCCTGTTCGTGGTCGATATCAGCAATCCGCGGGCACCATTCGAGATCAGCCGCCTGCCCTACGAATTCGCCACCGCCGTCGATGCCGAGGGTGACTTCGCCTACGTCGGTCGCTCGACCTCGGGCGGCGAGGTCACGATCGTCGATGTAACCGATCCGGAGCAGCCGAAAGCGCGCGGCCGAATCACGACCAGCAAGGCGGTGCGCCTGTTCGTACACGACGACCATGTCTATCTCGCCGATCAGACTTTCGATGGCTCGCCCAGCGGCGGTCTACGCGTGATCTATGTCGGATTCCCGGACGAACCGATGTTGACCGGTCTGTACAACCAGGACTGCGGCTCGGCGAATGATCTGGCGTTGGACACGGCGCGAGCGCGCGTCTATCTGGTCTGCGACGACGGCTTGCATATCATCGACGTCAGCGACCCCGCCAGCCCACTGCGAATGGGTCGACTGATCACCACAGCGACCAGCGTCGCCTTTCGTGGTGATCGCGTCTACCTGGGTCAGACACTGACCGGGCTGGCCGAGGTCGACGTCAGCAATCCGGGCCAGCCGACGTTCCTGACCGTGCACAACGAACCGCCGGTGCCGCCATCGCGCATCCGTGCCTTCGACGATGGCCGGGTCGTCGCCTTGCGCAACTCCGCCGGTCTATGGTTGTTCAGCGACCAGCCCGATGCCCTGTTCCGCAACGGCTTCGAGCAACGCTGACCTGGCCCGCATTTCTCACACCCCGCCTTCTGCGGTTGCCGATCTTCGCGCCGTGGCGCGGCGTACTCCCGTTTGTCGGCTCGACGTAGGGTCGACTACGCCTTCGCCGGCAATCAGTCCGTGCGCCGCACCACGACGCGACACGATCTCGGCGCCCTCGCGACGGCGCGGTGGGAAAAATGCCGGCTAACGTGAATCACAAGAAGCCCCAGGGAAAACCCTGGGGCCTCACGACAATCCTTACCGCGCCCTCACTTCATCAGGCCGGCGTTTGCAGTCACGGCCGTTGCAGCCAGAACTCGTAGCTGCCGCTGCCCGAGTACGACAGGATGCGCCAGTAGTAGTAGCCGGCGCTGCCGTTGTAGCTGATCTCCTCGTTGCTGTCGGGGCGGACCGATTGCGCTACGCGGGTCCACGCCGAGCCGTTCCAGCGATACAGCTCCAGGTCGAAATCGGCCGTGGTCGGGCCGCGCAACCAGCCGCGATGGGTGCCGGCGCCACTCTGATAGTAGTTGCCGTTCGGCTGCACCTGGGCCTGGCCGGTGCCACTCAGTGAGCCGGTGTAGCGCGTGCAGTTCGTACACGGTGCGCCGCCGCCGGTATCCCAGCTCGCGACCAGGGTCACGCCGGAATAGCTGCTGTAGCCGCGCAGCAGGACGTGATAGGTGCCGGTCTGCGGGCTGGCGACGGTGCAGGTCTCGTTGTTGCCGTTCAGATATGGACGACAGTCATAAGCCGATGTGGTCGGCGCCTGACCGAAACGGACATACAGGTCGGCATCGCCGCTGCCGCCGCTGATGCGGATCTGCAGATTGCTGGCACCGGCCGGAACGGCGACGATGTAGCGGCGCTCGGAGCCGGTGGCACCGGACAGGTTGCCGACCGCCACGCCGTTGCTCAGCTGATCCGGATCGGGATCGGGATCGGGGTCCGGACCACCGCCAGTGTCGCCATCCGGGACCTGACCGCCGAAATGGCTCGACACCTGCGGCCAGATCAATGCGATCTTCTTGCCGCGGTTGTAGCAGCTGCCGGCATAGTGCAATGCAACGACCCGGTTGCTGCGCCGGGCGAGCACCGGCGAGCCGGAGCTGCCGCCTTCGGTATCGCAGTAATAGCCGTAGTTGTCATTGTAGTTGGCACCGACCCGGCAATAGCCGCCGCCGTCGCGGTCGCTGACCACGCCGAGCTCCTTCAACCGACCCCCGGGATGCTGCGGAATATAGATCTGATCACCACTCGTCACCGATGCGATGTCCAGACCGAGGTAGCCGAACGAAGCCACCGACGCGAAGTTCTTGACCGTGAACAAGGTGTAGTCCAGCGAGCTGTTCGTCGCCAGCAGCTGATCGCCGGCCACCTTGGTGGTGGTGGCGGAACTGCCGCCGCCGCAGCTCGGTGCCTGGTAGTTGAACCAGACTTCCGAGGCGGCGACCCGCGCCGCCGTCGACATGCAGTGGTTGTTCGTGAACATGCGGTTGCTGGGCCCGACGCGCCAGGCCGTGCACAGCGAGCCGCTCATCACCAGTCGCGCGACCGGCCGCGAACGGTCGAAGGCATTGGGCTCACTGGATGCATAGCAGGCGACCCCTCGCTTGTCGTTGTTGCCGCAGATGGCGCGGGTCTTGATGCCATCTTCGAGCAGGCCGTCCTTTTGCAGCGTCGGCAGCATGTCGTCCGGATAGCCCTCGTGATAGCGGCTGATGCGGATGCCATGATGTGGCAGCCAGTCCGCACGCGCGGCGCCGATCAGACGCAATACCGCTGCCGGTCCGGTGATCGACATGGCCGAGAAACTGCTGCGACCGTCATGGCCGAGATCGGCATCGACCGTGTAACCGTCGCGGCGCTGGTTGCTGTAGTGATAGCGCTCGGAACCGTCCGGGCTGGCGACCTCCAGCGCAATACCGTCGGGCAGGGACAGATAGTCGAAGTGCACCTTGATGAAGGATGCGTCCTCGGTCTTGATCTCCAGCACGGCGGCTGCACCGGCGCCGATCCTCGAAAGCCCGGGACCGTCGAGCTGCAACTCGATTGGACGAAGATCGGCGACGCGCAACGGCGCCGGGGCCGATCCATCGCCATCCGAACTCGCGGCCAAGCCCGGCGACAGAAAAAGGGCGGCGCCGAGAAGCATCGCGCCGATCAGTGACTTGGGTTTCATGATGGTGTTCTCAACAGGGGCACCAGCGGGCCAGGATTGATGACCCTCGCCTGCGGCGCGGTGATGATGGGAGGATCCGGGAGCAACTCCGGCACCACGGTCGCAAGGATTCGACGATCGCTGATCGCAGCAAATGCCGGATCGCTGCCACTGGTCGTGCGGGACGCCTGGCTCCGGACCGAAAAAAGGCCCCGGAAACATCCCGGGGCCTCATGAATGCGAACTACGTCAACGCACGATCAGGGTCTCTGCAGCCAGAACTCGTAGCTGCCGCTGCCCGAATACGACAGGATGCGCCAGTAGTAGTAGCCGGCCGTGCCGTTGTAGCTGATCTCCTCATTGCTGTCGGGACGGATCGATCGCGCCACGCGGGTCCACGACGAACCATTCCAGCGATACAGCTCCAGGTCGAAATCGGCATTGGTCGGACCACGCAACCAGCCGTGATGGGTGCCGGCGCCACTCTGGTAGTAGTTGCCGTTCGGCTGCACCTGGGCCTGGCCGGTACCGCTCAGCGAACCGGTGTAGCGCGTGCAGTTCGTACACGGTGCGCCGCCGCCGGTATCCCAGCTCG
>CAZFUH010000238.1:2107-6582 GCA_964522235.1 uncultured Rhodanobacteraceae bacterium | reverse complement strand
GCCGGGGGCAGTCGGTGAATACAACGGCAAGTTCATGTCCGGCCAGATGGTCCTGCGCGGAGGCTCCTGCGCCAGCCCTCGCGACCATCTGCGCGCCAGCTATCGAAACTTCTTCGCCCCGTCGTCGCGTTGGCAGTTCAGCGGCGTACGCCTGGCGCGTGACCTGTAACGCTCCCCTCCCATCCGCCACGGAGTCAGACCATGGCCGCCGACACGCCGAATCCCGAACCTACCCTGATCGACCTCAAGCCCGATCTGACGTCGATCCGCGATGCCGTGCTCGGCGGCCTTGCGGAAACCCCGAAATGGCTGCCGGCCTGGCTGTTCTACGACGCCGAAGGTTCGCGTCTGTTCGAGGCGATCTGCGAACAGCCCGAGTACTACCCAACCCGGACCGAACTGTCGATTCTGCATGAGCATGGCGCCGAGATCGCGCAAACCCTGGGCGAGAACTGCACCCTGGTCGAACTGGGCTCCGGCTCCGAGCGCAAGGCCAAGGTGCTGCTGAAACTGATGCGCCGGCCAGACGGCTATATCGCCATCGATGTCTCGGCCGAGCAGCTGCGGCAGGCGATCACCGCACTCGGCAAGCAGTTTCCGCGCCTGCCGCTGACCGGCATCTGCGCCGACTTCGGCGAGGACAGCGAGCTGCCATTGGAAGAGAACGCCGGCGACGGCCCCCTGGTCGGCTTCTTCCCCGGCTCGACCATTGGCAACATGATGCCCGACGATGCCGAACGCTTCCTCGCTGCCTGGGCCACGCGCCTGAGTGGCGGCGGTATGCTGGTCGGCGTCGATCTGGTCAAGGATCCAGCCCTGTTGAACGCGGCCTACAACGATGCCGCCGGCTACACCGAGCGATTCAACCTGAACATGCTGCACCATATCCGCGCCCGCCTCGACACCGACCTCGATCCGCGCCGGTTCCGCCATCACGCCAGCTTCAACGAAGCCGAGAGCCGGATCGAGATGCACCTGATCGCACAGAATGCACACCAGGTCCGCGTCGAGGATTACCGCTTCGCCTTCGCCGAAAACGAAAGCATTCACAGCGAAAGCAGCTACAAGTACACGATCGAGCGCTTCCAGGCCCTGGCCCGTCGCGCCGGCTTCACACCGATGCGGGTCTGGACCGATCCGCAGCACTGGTTCTCGGTTCACTACCTGCGCGCGCAATGAGCAACACTGGCGCAACAGCCGCACCGGGACCCGGCGTCTGGTGGCGGGTCTATCTGGCACTGTGGCGCTACGCGTTCCGCAGCCCGCAGCTCTGGGCGTCGCAAACACTGGCCAATTCTGCGGACTGACGACGGCGCCGCCTGCATCGCCACCCGGCCGCGGCGATGGCACCCTGTCGCCGGTATCGCCTGGGATACGATTGCGCTGACGCGAACGGAGACCCGTATGCCAGAACTCCTGATGTGGACCGGCTTCGCCGCCGTGCTGGCGGCTCTGATCTGGCGCCGCAGTACCCGTATCGCTCGGGAACGGGAACGGCATATTGCCAACCATGTCTTCCCGGGATCGGTCGCACGCAAGGTCCGCGAGACCTATCCACATCTGGAACACCATCAGGTCGACTTGGTGATTTCCGGGCTCAGGGAGTTCTTTTCGATTGCGCTCGCGGCGAATGGCCGCATGGTCGCCATGCCGTCCAAAATCGTCGACGTCGCCTGGCACGAATTCATCGTCTGCACCCGCGCCTACCAGCAGTTCTGCATGGCTGCGCTCGGCTACTTTCTTCACCATACCGCATTGGCCGCCGGTTTCGCCTGTTGTCCCTCTGGCCCGTCGGTTCGTAGTTGGCATCAACTGCGACCGTTTCACGTCGGTATGCATCCTGAGAGATCTACCTGCTTGGGATTCGACCAATGATGCGCAGCGCAACTCGGTGTTCGATTGCTATTGTCTTGCTTGCGGTCTCGGCACAAGCCGTCCCGAAGCCCCTGACCTGTCCCGAGTTGCCGGGGATGGTACCGCCGCATTGTCTGGCGGGCCCCGAGGGCTGGTTTTACGCCGACAGCGTCGAGGCGGCGGCGCAGCTCGTGGACGATGCCCGCGAAGCCGCCGAACGATTTCGACACCACTTCGCAATGGCAGCGCCGCGCGGAGCCATCGTCGCACTCGGCAGCGCCCGCCTGCTGACCCCGATGCAAATCGATGCCTTGCATTCACACGGGGCCGGCTGGGTCCTGCCCTGGCTGGCCCTCGATGAGCGCCAACGCTTGCTTGAACAAGGCGTTCGCCGCGCCGTTCGCGCACAACTTGGCGACTCCGCCGACGAACGAGTGGTGGAACAGGCAGTCGAACGGGCGCTGCAGGTACGTGCCAGCGAATCCGATGACGCCCGAGGCGCACTGCGTCACGAGATCGGACATATGCTGCTCATCCGCGCATTCTGGCCCGATGCTCCGACACGCAGCGGCGGCCACTATGGCGGCCCGGGACCTGATTGGCTGGACGAAGTTGCGGCGGTATTGATGGAGAACGAGAGCCTGACAGCCAGACGGAGAATGCAGTTGCAAAGTCTGCTTGACGGCGAGCAGGCGCACGCGGGGTTGCTGCCATTGTCGGAGTTTCTCACTGCCAGCCATCCGCTGGCGGCCCTGGCCCAAGGGATCGGCGCACCACCGGGTGACAGCGGCGGTGCCCGCGTGACCGTACTCGGTGCCGACGACGATCGGACGCGCGCACTGGTCGAACTCGGTGCGGCCTTTTATGTCCAAGCGCGCGCGCTCGCCGACTTCTTGATCGAGCAGTCGGGCAGCGAGGCCGTATTTGGCGAAATCGCACGTTGGCTTGCCACCGAAGGCTCGATCGAGACCTGGCTCGCCCGACACGGTGCCGACTTTGGTCTGGGCAGCAGCGTCGCAGCCCTGGAGAGGCAATGGCAACACTGGCTGGCGAAAAAATAGTGACGGAATCGAGCGGCTCGATCACGACTTCGATCTCGTCGTCGACAGTCCGACGGCGCCCGCCGACCAGTTCGGAGTCGAGTCGGCCATCTCCATTGGTGCGCGTGAACTCTACGAGGATGACGCGTTGCTATGCTTGTGCAGGATCTGGAGATCTTCGAACTTGACAGCGACCCGGCGTATCGCGCTTCTCATTATCGGCATCACGGTACTTTCGACAACCGGCGCGGCCGTCTGGGTGTCGGGTAGCGAACGGGGACACGCGCTGATGAACCATGTCTGGACCACCCTGCGCGGCCGCTACACCGTCGACGAGCGCGTCGCGATGCATGCCGGTGCTGTCGAGGCCAGGCTGACGCCAGCGTTTGTCGCCGCAGGTCTGTCGTATCCACCGGCCAGGCTTGCCTACGTCGCGTTCAAGGATCAACGCGTACTGGACGTCTACGCACGCCAGTCCGATGTCGTGCCGTGGACCAAGGTGCTTTCCTATCCCATCCAGGGCATCAGTGGGCAGCTCGGACCAAAACTTCGCGAAGGCGATCGTCAGGTTCCCGAAGGCATTTATCGCGCCGAGTTCCTGAATGCGAACAGCCGCTTCCATCTCTCCATCCGGCTGAACTATCCAAACGCCGATGACCGCGCCTGGGCGGCGCTTGACGGTCGCTCACAACTGGGTTCGGACATCATGATTCACGGCACCTCGGCGTCCATCGGCTGTCTGGCGATGGGCAACCAGGCTGCTGAGGACCTGTTCATCCTCGCCGCGCTCGCGGGCAAGGAACGTGTGCGCATCGTTGTCGCGCCGACCGACTTCCGCCGCGCCGGGACGATGCCGGTGATCGAAGAGCCTTCGTGGCTGTCGGATCTGTATACGAAGCTGCAAACCGAGCTGGCCCAGTATCCGATCGAGTAGCCCACCGCCGATCGCAGCCGTGCGGTTCCCGCCTTCAGATGCGTTAGTCCCGAGTAAGCGCTGCTGCGCCGACCGCACAGGAGGCAACCATGAAGGTAGCATTTCGGATCTTGCTGATTGCTGGAGCCACATCGGCGCTGCTCAGCGCAACGGCGACACTGGCCGTCGCCGGCGCGCCGGTGTTCTGGCTCGGCGGCAGTGGCGCGCCGTGCAACTTTTCCAGCCTGGCGATCGCGATCGGCGCAGTCCCGGACGGCGCCGTGATCCGGATCGCCGGCAACCAGAGCTATGACGCCAGCAATATCGTGATCAACAACAAGTCGCTGACGCTGGAAGGGGGCTGGGCCGACTGCGCCGGAACGCCGTCATTGGTGCGACCGATACTGAACGGCGCCGCCGCGAACCAGCCGGTGATCCGAGTGCAGAGCGCTGCAACGGCACGCACGGTCCGGCTGCAGCGGCTGCAAATCAGCGGTGGTCTGCGCAGCGGCATCGAAGTCGACGGTCTGATCGAGCTGCAGCTGGCGGACACCGTCGTCAGCGGCAACCAGGGTATGCACGGCGGCGGACTCAGCGTCAACGGCATCTCCCCCGACCTGACCCAGGTACGGCTGGAACATTCGACCATCGGCAGTCCTGAGGCCGGG
>CAZFUH010000238.1:0-2007 GCA_964522235.1 uncultured Rhodanobacteraceae bacterium | reverse complement strand
GGCGCCAGCCTGGTGCGAATCGGCAACAGTCTGATACACGGCAATGACAGCGGCCTCGGCGGCATCGTTCAGATCGACGGCGGCGGCAGCCACTTCGGCTTCAACGGCAGCACGATCGCCGGCAACAGCACCGGTTCACCGCTGATCCGGGTCAGCGCCAGCGATGGCTCGACCCAGCTGACCTTCATCAACGGCATCATCTGGCAACCCGGCACGACCGTCGTCAGTGCCATCGCCGGCGACAGCGTGACCGGCACCTGCATGAATGCACACGAGAACAGCAGCGTCAACGCGCTTACCCATGATCCGGCGTTCGCCAACCCGGCGGCGGGCAACTACAGCCTGCACGTCAGCTCGCCGAACATCGACACCTGCACCGACAGCTTCGCCGGCACCGGCCGTGACATCCTCGGCCGGTTCCGGCCAATCGACATGGGGCTTGGCAACCACGCGGCCGAGCCAAACAGCCGCGGCGTGGTCAACCCGGATTCGATGGACCGCGGCGCCTACGAGATCAGCGACCGGATCTTCGCCGACGGCTTCGATCTGCAAGAGAAGGAACTCTGACCAGAGCGGCTTCTGGCGCCGCCACGGGATGGCGCTCGAACATTCCTGCTGCACAGGCGTGCGGGAGCCCGGGCAGCAGCTCGGCGCTGCCCGGGCTCCGCTCGCTCAATTTCGGATCTGCACGTCGTCGATATAGACGAACACGTTGTAGCTGGTCTGGGCGCGGTACAGCCAGATCGCGTCCAGGGTCACGGTAGCGGCACTGATCGCGCCATTGCCGCCAACCCAGGCATTCCACTGGCTGGCATCGTCCAGGCGCCATTCCAGGTAGGTCCAGGTATTGGCCGGGATCGAGCGGCTGATCGAGCGCTCTGTGCCGTCGCTGTCGTCAATGCCGACCGCCGCACTCATGCCAGTGCCGCCGGAATAGACCCAGAAGCCAATGCGGCCGTTGCCGCGCGCCAAGCTGACATTGTTCGACGGCGTGCCGGCGCCCGACAGCAGGCGTACCGACCAGTTCGCCGCCGTGTTCGGGTTGTCGACCAGCTTGACCTGCAACGAGCAGTTGCCGTTGCGGCTTATCGTGCAGTCGCGCAAAGCGGTCGACGCGGTCGAGATGCCGGCCGTACTGCCCGAATAGCTCGGACTGGTGTTGAAGTGACCGACATTGCTCTCGAACCGGTCGAGGTATCGGGTGGTGCCGCCGCTGCCGGGGTTGAGCAGGTTGTAGTAGTGGCCCCAGTTCCAGTTGATTCCCGGATCGGTGTGGGTATTGCCGCTGAAGTGCTGATGGCCCTTGATCCGTATATTGGTCGACAGCACGACCACACCGCTGTGTGCCGGGCCGTTATATGCCGTGTTGCAGCTGATGCCGCTGTAGCGAGCGCAAAAGTGCCGTACCAGGGCTGCCGATGCGTTGTACATCGCCGTGGTATACCAGCTGCTGTTGTTGACGTAGCCTTCGTGCTCGATACCCAGGGTGTAGCTGTTGTGGTTGCGCACATGCCAGCCGGTATGCGCCTCACGAACCATCTGCGTGACCTGGCCGTCGGAACTTCGGATCACATAGTGGGCACTGACGTTGGCGGAGGCATTCTTGAACCATGAAATCGTGCCGGCATAGCTGCCCTGCGCGGTATGGATGGTCACGGCGCTGACCGCGGCACTGCGCGAAGCGGTGTAGTTCGACGAATGCGCAGGATTCCATAGCGCCGGCCCGTAATCGGTGCTGCGCGGGTTGACCGGCAGCTCCGGCTTGCCGTCACGCTCGCCGGTACGCGTTTCACGCTCGACCAGGGTCTCACTGATTGGATCGATTGCGTAGCCGTCGACTTCGATGCCATCGGCAGCGACATCCAGGCGCACAAACGGTGCCTGCAACTGCACCAGGCGAGCAGCATCGAAAGCGCGCTCCCAGCGCAGCGCACGCTCGGGCACGATCATGCCCTTGTCGTCGACGCCGCGATCCAGCGCCAGCAATACGTCGAACGCGAAGCTGTC
>CAZFUH010000237.1:0-6606 GCA_964522235.1 uncultured Rhodanobacteraceae bacterium | reverse complement strand
TGTTTGCCGGCGTGACAAAATCCGGCTGCATGAAGAACAGCTCGATGAAGTCGACGGACGGGAAGCCGCCCGGACCATGGACCTCGGTGTCGCGATGGCGGGCGAAGATGCCCGGCGCACCGGTCGGCGGCGGCTGGTCACCGTCGACGTCGGCGGGCTGAAGCATCTGGAAGCCGAAACCGGAGAGCTTGGTCGTGCTCATGCGGACGAAGGTGGCGGCGCCGCCGGTGAGCATCTGCTGGCGGTCAAACGCGTACAGGCCGAGCGTGGACTCGTTGGTGCCGACATAATAAGCGTTGGGCCAGACGCCGTATTTTGGATAGTCCGGGAAGCTCGGAGCCGGGAAGTTGTAGGCAAACCAGCCGCCGACAATCGGGTCGTCGGTCTGCGAGATGTACACGCACATGCGATTGCCGCCGTTGGAGAACTCGCTCAACAACCAGCGATCGGCGAGCGTGTCGTACAGGAGGATCGGGTCGCCGAGGCCATTCGCACATTGCGTGCTGCCGAGCGACTGCAGGACAAAATTGGCGTCCAGAGCCGCGGTATCCTTGTTGTAGATGCGGATCTGCGTGCCGCCGGAGCCGTTGATCGCCTGCACATAGTGTTGCGGACCGACCGCGCCGATCGTGTCGGGCGGGTTGACGCTGGAGAAGCCGCCGCCGGCGAAGTTCAGAATCGGGGTGTCGAAATCACGTTGCCGTGTGGTTGGTGCCGGTGCGTCCAGCTGACGCTGGACCAGCGGATCGACGTGCGGTTCGTTGCTGACCGGGTGCTTGCTCGGTACACGTTGACCGGGCTGGCCCTTCGGAATCTCGCGGATCGGATCGCCCGGTACCCACTCGCGTGCCGGCGGCAACGAGCGTACGTCGCCATTGAAGACCGTCGGATAAACCGGATCGCTGCCTTCGCCGCCGACGTAGGTGCGAACCTCCATGCCGGTGATGTTGCGGTACTCGCCCGAAGTCTGGGCCTGGCTTTGCGGCGCCGAGGCCGCCGCGATCGCGGTCAGGCCACAGCACAGCAGGCCGTAGGTCCAGGCGGACCTTGGTTTGGTTAGAACTTGCATCGTAGTGCGCTCCTCGTACCTAGATTTGACCCCGGTGTCGTTCCAGCCCGATCGGGCCGATCCGCTGCCAGGTACTCCTCACCGCGACGGCCGCCTGCCGACGGTCCCTCGCCCCTACTCCCATCCCTGGGAACTCAAGCTCCGAATTTCCGCCGATACCGGCCGCCTCCCCTCGGGCCGCGCCGACTTCGGAACCGCGTCAATCAATCGTCCAGATCCCTGCCGTCAGTTGAGGGCGGCGCCACGGCTGCCGAATCGCGCATCCAGCCATACAGCGTGAAGCGGATGTCGCCGGTAGTACTTTCGGCATCGATCCGGTTCGACTCCGGGGCATCGCCCCAACGACCGCTGAGCCGCTGATCGGAGTGTTCGAGGTGGCTGGACAGTGCGTCCGGCTCAGCGCTGAGCTTGCCTGCGCTGCGAGCCTCGACATGCATTGCCGCCTTGGTTGGGAACTCAAATTCGATCGAACCGCTTTCAGAACGGGCACGATGCTCCCGGTCCCAGCGGTCGCCGATCAGGATCAACTGCGTGTCCCCGCTTTGGGTTTCAGTGTCGAGCCAACCGGTGGTTGAGAGCGAGATTTGGCCCGATTCGGTTCGCGCCTCGATATTGGAACGCACGCGCTTGCCGGTGATCGAGCCGTCGCGGGTGCGTACTCGCAGCGTTGAATCTTCTGGAACCAGCACGACCAGATCGACTCGACCGGGACGGTTGAACCCGTTCGGCGTCAGATTGGTGCCTTCCGGATAGCTGACCTCCAGCCGGACATGGTCGCGGCTGGCCCGAAGGTCAATCTGTTCGATCGCGGCCGGGTCGCCCAGGCGCTGAATTGCGCCGGACAGACCGACGTTGCGACCGCCGCGATTGTGCCGGATATAGACATCGCCCCATGGGTTGATGATCTCAACCTCGCCATTGGGCGCAAGCTCGCCCGCCCATTGCTCCATGCGGCCGACCTGCAAGCCCTGGAATTCGCTGCTCGGCGGCTCGAAACGCAGGACCGGCTTGACGCTGAGGTCAGTCGAGCAGCCGGACAGCAAGTGAATCGAGCTCACAGCGAACAATGTGAACAGGGAAACGGGAATGCGAAAACGCCGACACGGCGGCTGCAGGGTGTTGCCAGAGGGGGTCATCACGGAGTGAGCTGCAACTATGATTTGCAAGTGACTGAGTCTAACAGCCTGGAGCGCCAATACAACAGTAGCTGAACGTCGGATGCGCGGCTGCCGGCCGGTAACATATGCGTCCTCACTAATTACCGAATCCGAGGTGTGATCAACGCATGCGCCCAACCCTCCTTGCCATCGACTGTTCCGGTGAGCCTTGTTCGGTTGCACTGCAACATGGCGAGCACATCGTCATGCGCAGCTCCAGGCCCGGTGAACGCCAGTCCGAGCGGGTATTGGCCTGGGTCGACGAGGTGTTGCGAGAGAGCGGCCAGGGGCCGGAGCAGCTTGAGGGGCTGGCGGTCGGCATCGGTCCCGGTGGCTTTACCGGGGTGCGGCTTGCCGTCGCCGTGGTGCAGGGACTTGCCCTGGCCTGGAATCTACCGGTACGGCCAGTGTCCAGCCTGACTGCTCTGGCACGGGCGCTGCCGCCGTCGGACCGGCCAATCCTCGCCGTGCTCGATGCGCGCATGGGTGAAGTCTATGCCGGATGGTTCCGGCACGATGAAAATGGCCGGCTGCAACCTCTAGCACCGGAGCGGGTGCTGCCGCCGGAAGAGCTGTCCCGGCCGGCAGGTGTGGAGAACTATCGGATCGTCGGTTCCGGGCAGATTGCCCACGGCCAGACGATCGCCGCCGCGCTCGGCGATGCGGACGAGGTTGTCGATCGGCCCTGGCCCAGCGCTCGCGAGGTGTTGATTCTGGCGGCAGAGGATTGGCCGCGTCTGGCCATGCCCGGCGAGCGTCTGGAACCGGCCTATCTGCGTGACAAGGTTGCCCTGACCAGTGCCGAGCAGGCGGCCGCGCGAGCGCGACAAGGCGGTTGATTGCACCAGGGCTTTGTTCATGGCACCGTGGCCGCATCGGAGCGACAGCGGCCAGGGGATGAGCGAAATTACCGAACTGATCGGCCTGGCGCGTGACGGCGACCGTGATGCTTCGGACCGTCTTTTCGCTGCGCTGTACGGGGAATTGAAGCGCCTAGCCAGGGGCCAGCTCGCCGGCTCCAACACACCCCTGCACGCAACCTCCCTGGTGCACGAAGCGTACTGCAAGCTCGCGCGGGGCGCGGATCTGGCGATCAACGACCGCCAGCACTTCTATGCGATTGCCGCGCGCGTGATGCGTCAGATCGTTCTGAACAGCCTGCGCGCGCGCAGCGCCAAGCGCCGCGGCGGCGATGTCCGCATCGATGCCTTTGACACGCAGGCTTCGCGCGTCGCTGGTGCCGAAGGTCTGAGCGAAGACGTACTGGCGCTCGACGAAGCCCTGCAGCGGTTGGCGCAGATCGATCCGATGCTCGAACGTCTGGTCGAGCTGCGTTTCTACGGTGGCCTGGAGCTGAGCGAGATCAGCGGTCTACTGGATCGCTCTGAGCGCTCGCTCAAGCGCGACTGGCGTCGGGCGCGTGCCTTCTTGTACGCCGAGCTCGGTGGCGGCGCTGGTCCCGACGCTGCGCCAGTCAACTGAGCGGTCGTCGATTCCAAGCCCGCTGCACTGGCCTCCAGGACCGGCAATCGGGGTGGACGCACTACACCAGGTGAACCGGCGCGCCGCCGGTATCCGGGTTCGAGCCTCTACCATGCAAGCGGGAATTTCGATACGGGGATGAGCATGACGCAGGTCGACGGTCATCGCTGGAGTCGGGTCGCCGAGCTATTCGACGAGATCGTCGACCTGCCCGAGCCGGAGCGCGATCGGCGTCTGGCGCAACTCACGCTGGATGAGCCCGTGGTTGCGCACGAGGTCATCGTGTTGCTGCGCGCTGACAGTGCGATCGATGGTGTTCTTGAGTGCTCGCTGGAACGGATCGCGCCGGACCTGGCCGAAGCCGCTGCCGAAGCGCCCTGGCAGACAGTCGCCGGCAGTGAATTCGGTCCGTACCGACTGCTTGAACCGATCGGTGAGGGCGGCATGGGCGAGGTCTGGCGCGCCGAACGCGCCGATGGCGCCTATCAGCAGCAAGTCGCGTTGAAACTGCTCAAGCGCGGCTTGGACACACAGTCGATTCTGCGCCGCTTTCTGCAGGAGCGCAGCATTCTGGCGCGACTGGAGCACCCGAACATCGTGCGCGTGTTCGACGGCGGCATGAGTCCGGACGGCCGGCCGTGGTATGCGATGGCCCATGTCGAAGGGCGGCCGATCGTCGACTATGCTGGGCACCGCCGCCTGGATGTTCGCGCCCGTGTCGCCTTGCTGGCGAAGGTCGCCGAGGCCGTAGCCTATGCCCATGCCCGCCTGGTCGTACATCGCGATCTCAAGCCCGGCAACATCCTGGTCGATACCGAGGGCCAGCCGCACCTGCTCGACTTCGGCATCGCCAAGTTGCTCGAAGACACCGGCGAACAGACGGCGACCGGAACCGGTGTTCGGGTATTGTCGCCGTCCTATGCCGCGCCGGAACAGATCCTCGGCCAGCCGGTCGGTACCGCAACCGACGTCTACGCGCTCGGCGTAATCGCCTATCAGCTGCTGACCGGCAAACTGCCGCATCGCCGCAGCTCGCGCGATCCGAGTGTGCTCGCTGGTGAGATCGGTCAGAGCGCAATCACCGAGCGTGCCAGTCATGCGCTCGGTCAATGCGATCCGGTGCGACTGCATGAGGTCTATGGTGTCGACCTCGATCGTCGCCGGCTGGCGCGACAGGTCGGTGGCGATCTCGATCTGATCCTGGCAACCGCGCTGCGCCCGGAACCGGAGCGGCGCTATGCCGGTGCGGCGGCATTCGCCGCCGACCTGCATGCCTGGCTCGATGCGCGACCGATCGCGGCCCGTCCGGACAGCGCTGGCTATCGGCTGCACCGCTTCGTTCAGAGGCACGCACTGGCTGTTGCCGCGACCGCTCTGGTTGCCCTGTCCCTGGTCGCCGGGCTGGCCGTTGCGCTATGGCAGGCAAACATCGCCCACGCCCAGGCCGCGCGCGCCGAAATGGTCAAGAACTTCGTCATTTCGCTGTTTCAGGAAAGTGATCCGATCGCACGTGCCCAGGTGCAGGCGCGCAGCCCACGCGAGCTGGTGGTCGCCGGTATCGACCGGGCCGGCGGCCAGCTTGGCGGCGACACCGAACTTCGGCTGCAGGTACTGACTGACCTTGGCAAGCTGGCATTTGCGCTTGGTGACGCCGGACTGGCGGCGCAGACGCTTGAGCAGGTGCGGAGCGAACGCCGCGGGCGCGAGCGTCACTCCAGCGTCGCCAGCGCCGAGGTCGCGGCCCAGCTGTCGGCGATCCGCAGCCAGCTCGGCGATCTCGAAGTTGCCGAGCAGCTGGCGCGCGAAGCGATTCCGGTGTTGCGTGCACAGCTGGGCGAGGCGTCGCTGATCACTGCCGACGCGGAAGGGCATCTGGCCCGGGTGTTGACGCTGCGCGGCGATCTGCCGGCGGCGCTGGAGCTGACCCGCTCGGTCCATGCCCGGTTTGCCGCTCAGCTGGGGTCCGATGACCCCGAGACGCTGACCCGCCGGACCTTGGTCGGGATCGTGCTGGAGCAGCAGACCCGGCTCGACGAGGCCGACGCCGTATTTGCCGAAGTCGTCGCCGGACTGGAAAGTGCTCTCGGTGCCGACCACGCGCGCCTGATTCGGCCGTTGTCGATGCGCGGTGACGTCGCCCGCCGTCAGGAACGTCATGCTCAGGCGCGGCCGCTGTTCGAACGTGCGATCGCGATCGCACGGCTGCATTTTGGCGATCATCATCCGGTGCTTGGCGCGCAGCTGATGCGCTATGCCGACGCGTTGCGCCGGATGGGAGAGTTCGAGGCAGCTGAACACACGCTCGATCAGGCCGAGCCCTGCTTTGCCGAAAGCAGCGGTGAGTTTGCGCAGATCTGGTTCTATCGCGGTCAGCTGTATCGCAGTCTGGGACGGGCGCAGGACGCGGTGGCGGCATTCGAGCGCGCGCATGAAGCCTTTCTGTCCGTGCTCGGCGAAGGCAGCGGCTTCACCTGGGCTGCGCTGGCTTCGGCCGGTGAGGTGCGTCTGGATCAGGGTCAACTGGACGAAGCTGAGCCGATGTTGGAGCGGGTACTGGACGGGATGCGGGCGGTCTCCGGCGACGATGGCTATGACTACGCCTATGCCGCTCAGGTGCTCGGCCGTTTGCGCCGCTTGCAGCAGCGCGCCGAGGAAGCTGTGGAACTGCACGAGCAAGGGCTGGCAATCATGACCGCTCTGTACGGTGCCGACAACGCCAATACGGCAATGCTGCGCTTCACTCTGGCGCAGTCACTGCGCGCGGCCGGCGAGCTTGTACGTGCGCGAGCGGAACTGGACCGGGTGCTGGCCCACGTGCAGCCCGGTACGTCGATCGCGCAGATCGAGGCGGACCTGTATTTGGAAAGCGCCCGCCTGGCTCAGGCCGAAGGCGATCAT
>CAZFUH010000236.1:0-6681 GCA_964522235.1 uncultured Rhodanobacteraceae bacterium | reverse complement strand
ACCTTGCCATCCATGCGGAAGCGGTCACTGAAGCGATGCTCCATCGACAGACCGAGCTGGGTGAAGGTGGTGCTCAGTTCGTCCATGCGCGATTCGGAGCGGACATCGACATTGTCGAACACGCCGTAGACCAGGTTGCCGCGAGCGTCGACGGTGCCGTCCCGGACGATCGTCTCTGGCTTGCCGGTGGCGCCGCTTCGGCTGAATGACAGCGCCTGGAGAAAATCCTCCGTCCGTGTCGCATCGAATTTGCCGTACATCATGTCCAGCGTGAACAGGGTGGAATCGGCTGGTTCGAACTGCAGCGAACCGGTCATGCCCAGGCGCTCCTGCTGGTGGCCCAGCACGCCGTAGCGAGGAAGCCGGGGATGAAAGACGTCGGCATCGCCGGCGCGCGTATAGGGCGAGTCCGGCGAAAAGCCGCCACTGCTGGTTCCACGATCCCAGCGCACCGTGCTGTGACCTTCCTCGATGGCCTCGCGCTCGCTGTAGGCGAACGAGAACAGGCCACCGAACCGCCCGTCCTGGGAGGTGTTCGAAATCAGCGCCGACACCCGCGGATCGAACTTGTCCGACAGATCGTTGTAGCCCATCTGCGCAGATGTAACGAAGGTGAAGCCGTCGTAGTCGAATGGCCGGGCGACATTGAGGTCGACGGTCGCGCCGAGCGAGCCTTCCTCGATCTCGGCGGCGGCGGTCTTGCGCACCTGGATATTGTTGAACAGATCGGACGCGAATACGTTGAAGTCGAAGCCGCGAGCGCGATTGGTGCCGCCCGAGCTGTCGGTGCCGCCGGTCGTGGTCAGCGCCTCCATGCCATTGATGCGCACGCGAGTAAAATCCGCTCCCAACCCGCGCACGGAGATGTTGCGACCTTCGCCGGCGTCGCGCGTGATCGCGACACCGGGGATGCGTTGCAGCGACTCTGCCAGATTCAGATCTGGAAACTTGCCGATGTCCTCGGCGACGATCGCATCGACCTGGCCAACCGAATCGCGTTTGATGTCGATCGCCCGTTGCAGGCTGGCGCGATAGCTGACCACGACGGTGTCCAGTTCGGTCACGGAATCGGTGCTAGTTCCCGTAGTCCCCTGATCGTCGAGCGCCGCGGCATCGGCGGCGTCGGCGCCAACGCCGTTCTGGGCTTGAGCCGGTGCTGCCATCCCGCCATACAGCGCGAACGCGATCGCGGCCGACAAGGTGGCCAGCAAGGGCCGACGAACTTCCATGCGATTGCTCATGATCGAATCAACTCCCCGTCTCCCGGCGCTGTCGCGCCTGCTCGTGTGGTGGATTGACACCGGTATCATTTCCCTACAGATTCTGCCTGACACCGGTAGCAAAAATAGGCTAGCAACAACTGCGTTGCAGCAACAAGGCATGCAAAACCGAGACCGGCGACACAGGTCCGGCCCTGCTCAAACCATTGTTTCAACGGAACTTTAACGAAATTGACGGGTATGGACAGCTCCGAAAAGCTCGATGCTGCAACGCAATACCAACTTTTCCGGCGCGTGAAATTCCGCGAATCCGGCCCCTGCCAACCGCTCCTGCCCGACCGACGCAGCGGCTACAGTGCCCCCTGCCCGCGGGAGTGGAATCATGACTGAGCGTTTCCTGTGCTTCGGAGAATTGCTGCTGCGCCTGGCCGCGCCAGGACGCGAGCCGCTGCTGCACTCCCGCAAATTCGATGTGCATGTCGGCGGTGCCGAGGCCAATGTCGCGGTGTCGCTCGCGCGCCTGGGAAACACGGCAGAGTTCATCAGCACGGTCGCCGACAATGCCTTGGGAGAAGCGGCAATCGGCGAACTGCGCCGGCACGGCGTCGATACCCGGCGCGTGCGCCGTGGCAATGGCCGCATGGGCCTGTACTTTCTTGCCGTCGGCGCCGGTCATCGCGCCAGCGAGGTCCTGTACGACCGCGCCGATTCGGCATTCGTCCGGACACCACAACCCGAGCAGAGCTGGGACGAGCTGCTTGCCGACGTCACCTGCCTGCATGTCTCCGGCATCACGCCGGCGCTTGGCGACGCCTGCGCGACGACCGCGCTCGCGGCGATGCAGGCGGCGCGCCGGCTTGGCGTGTTCACGGTCTTCGACGGCAACTACCGGGCCCGACTCTGGCGCGCCGGCAGCGGTGACGCTGCGACGATCATCCGCAGCCTGATGGCCGAGGCCGACCTGATCCTGGGCGATCACCGGGACATCGCCGTCGCGCTGGACTGGCAAGTTCCAGATGACGAGCAACCGAAACAGATTCTCGCGGCCGCCGAGCGCGCTTTCGACGTGTTTTCGAATCTGAGCGTGCTCGCGAGCACCATCCGCGACCAGCACAGCGTTGATCACCACAGCCTCGGCGCGGTCCTGATACGGCGAGGCGAAGCACTACTGCACGCCGGCCCGTTCGATCTCAGCGCCATCGTCGATCGCATCGGTGCCGGCGACGCGTTCGCCGCCGGCCTGCTGCATGCGTTGCGCAGCGGCCGCTCGGATCACCAGGCGCTTCGTTACGGCCTGGCGGCGGCATGTCTGAAGCACACCGTGCCCGGCGACTTCAATCTCGTCGACGACCAGACCATCGCCGACCTCGTCGACCAGGGCCGCTTCGACGTCCGTCGTTGACCAGTAGCGGAAGACGAGCGGCTGCCGTCGGGAACCTTCAAACGCCTGCGGCGGGAATATCGTGCATTGCTGCAGTTCACTCGTTTTCCGTCATGCCGCGCGTCAGGCTGTCGAGGTACAGCTCCAGCCAAGTATATGGGCGATCCGGTGCGAGCATGGCGCCGTCGGCACCATCGTCCGGGTCCAGTCCGTGCGCCAGTTCCCAGACATCCGGAATGCCGTCACCATCGCGATCGGCCGGGGCGATGGCGACGGCCAACGACGGCCAGCCGCCGACCTGATCCTGGCTATCGAGGATACCGCCGGTACCGGCGCGCACCTCGGCAACCACGCGGCGATCGACGGCGTCGCGCCGCAACGATGCACCAGCCCGCGCCAACACCTGGGCCAGTGCTCGCCCGGCGTCATCGGTGGTCACCGGCGCAGCCGGAATCGGCTGCGGCAATCGATAGCCGGGGCGATCGCTGCCACGAACGAGTTGCCACGGGTCGTCCGGGAGGACGCCGGCCATGGTGTTGCCGGCGAAATGCGCCTGCGCATGCGCTGCCGCGTCGAGGAAGGCCAGATGTCCGTCGGCCGCAGTATCCGGGCCGGGCAGGTAGGCATTGCCGATGAAGTTGTAGCGGGAACGGGCCTGGACGTCGACGTTGTAGCCGGCGGCGGTGATGCGCTCCGGCCGCAGACGACCGCTGTCCGGATCGACGGCATCGGCGCCGCTCTGGCCCCAGTTGTAGATGACGTTGTTGCGGAAATCCATCAGCAGGCCGATCGGATCCTCGTGCCGCGGCAGATAGTTGCCCGGCCGCGGCAGGCGCGCGCGATGATGCGCCCAAAGATTGTGGTGAAAGCTGTAGCGGGCACCGCGGCTGCCGCGGACCAGACTGCCGAAGCCGTGCTCGCCTTTCTCATGCACCGAGTTGTCCAGGGCCTCGGTGATGAAACTCCACTGCACGGTGACACGGTCCAGCGGCAGATCCGGCCGGCTGCGGAGGTTGGCGACCGACAGCACCTCGTCGGTCGACCAGCTCGCCGAGACATGGTCAAGGATGATGTCGCGGCCGGCCTGGACCCAGATCGCATCGTCCTCGGTGCCACCGGCATCGCCGAGGCGGGAACGCAGGTAGCGGATCACGACATCGTCGGCGGCGACGATCAACGGCTGGTTGCGCAAGGTAATGCCGTCACCGGGTGCGCTCTGGCCGGCGATCGTGATCCGGCCATGATCGATGCGCAATGGCCGCTTCAGAGCGATCGTGCCGGCAACTGCAAAAACCACGGTGCGCGGCTCTGCGGCCTCGACCGCGGCGCGCAGGCTGCCCGGCCCATCGTCGCCGAGATTGCGCACGGTATGGACGGCGCCGCCACGGCCGCCGAGTGCAAACCGACCAAAGCCCTCGGCGCCCGGAAACGCCAGGACCTTGGCTGATGGCGTCGTTGCCGGCTCGGCCTCGGCGCCGATCGCAACGCCGCAGACGGCGACCGCCAACACCCGGCTCCAGCGACAAAATACTCGGAAAATCTTCGAATCCATGCGTGGTTGCATCGCACAATGACACCGGTTACCAAAGCACCTTACCATGGCCGCCCAGGGACGGCCCAGGAGCCCGGACGGCTTCTGCCGCCCAGGCTCCTAGGGCCGGTTACAGTGCCCATCACGATGTTGAGGTGGAAGGCGTGGCCAGTACGGTACAGCTGATCGGAATCGACAAGGCGTTCGGCAGTCAACGGGTGATCAATCAGGTCGATCTTGAGGTCGAGCCCGGTGAACTGGTGGTCTTCGTCGGTCCGTCCGGCTGCGGCAAGTCGACCCTGCTGCGCCTGATCGCCGGGTTGGACCTGCCGGATGCCGGCCGGATCGAGATCGGCGGCCGCGACGTCACCGATGTCCATCCCTCGCAGCGGGGCATCGCCATGGTGTTCCAGTCCTACGCCCTGTATCCGCACATGTCGGTCGCCGACAACATGGGCTTCGGCCTGCGCATCCGCGGCGAGAGCAAGGATGTGATTGCGGCCAAGGTCCGCGCCGCCGCGCAGATCCTGCAACTGGACACCTTGCTCGACCGCAAACCACGGCAGCTGTCCGGAGGACAACGTCAGCGCGTCGCCATCGGCCGCGCCATCGTTCGTCAACCCGAGGTGTTCCTGTTCGACGAGCCGCTGTCGAATCTGGACGCGGCGCTGCGCGGCCAGATGCGCGTCGAGCTGGCGCGTCTGCATGCGCAATTGCAGGCAACGATGATCTACGTCACCCACGATCAGGTCGAAGCAATGACCATGGCCGACAAGATCGTCGTACTCTGCGGTGGCCGGGTCGAACAGGTCGGTGCCCCGCTCGACCTGTACCAGGCGCCGGCCAACCGCTTCGTCGCCGGCTTCATCGGCGCGCCGAGCATGAACTTCCTCGACAGCCGAGTGCTGGCGCGCAGCGATGGCGCGATCCGGGTCGCGACTCCGGCTGGCGAGCTGTCCCTGCTGCGGCCAGCGGCGCTGGCGCTTGCCGACGGTCCGGTCGTCCTCGGTCTGCGGCCGGAGGATCTGGCCCTGGTCGACGATGGCGACGGTGCCGTGGTCGCTCGCGGCCAGGTCGCCCTGGTTGAACGCCTGGGCGGCGAGGCCCTGGTCCATGTCCATGTCGATCCGTCCGCCGCCGACGTCGGCGACACCTTGATCGTCCGTCTGCCCGGCGACATCGCGGTGCAGCGCCGGGACACGGTCGCAATCGCGGCCCGAGCGCACTGTTGCCACCTGTTCGACCATGACGGCCGTGCCGTGGGCCGGCCGCAATGATCTACGCCGATCGCCGCGTCGGCCTGATCTATGTCATGCCGTTCCTGATCGGGCTGCTGGTCTTCCTGCTGTTTCCGTTTGTCGCCTCCCTGCTGCTGAGCTTCACCGACTACCGGCTTCAGGATCCGATCTCGGCCGCCAACTTCGCCGGCCTGGACAACTACACGACGATGGCGGCCGACCCGACCTTCCACAAGTCGTTCTGGATCACCCTGATCTATGTCCTGGTCACGGTACCGCTGAAGCTGGCGTTCGCGCTGTTCATCGCGTTTGTGCTGAATTTTCGCCTGCGCGCGATCGGCGCGTTCCGTACCGCCTACTACCTGCCATCGATCCTCGGCGGCAGTGTCGCGATCGCCGTGGTCTGGCGCTATGTCTTTGCCAATGACGGTCTGATCAACCAGAGCCTGGAACTGATCGGTTCCGATCCGGTGAACTGGCTCGGTGAGCCCGGCTATGCGATGGCGACGATCATCCTGCTGCGGCTGTGGCAGTTTGGCTCGGCAATGGTGATCTTCCTGGCCGGCCTGCAGGCGATTCCCGACGATCTCTACGACGCCGCCCGGCTCGACGGCGCCTCACGCTGGCAGATGTTCTACCGCATCACCCTGCCGCTGCTGACGCCGGTGATCTTCTTCAACTTCATCATGCAGATGGTGCAGGCATTCCAGGAGTTCAACGGTCCCTACGTGATCACCGGCGGCGGGCCACTGAAATCGACCTATCTGCTGCCGCTGATGATCTACGAGGAAAGTTTCAAGTACTTCGACGTCGGCTATGCCAGCGCCCTGAGCTGGGTGCTGTTCGGCATCGTCGCTGTACTCACCGCGGTTGCGTTCTGGTCGTCGAAGAAATGGGTGTTCTACAGCGGCGAACGGGAGAACCCGAAATGAGCCTCGCGCCACCCCCGGCGTCCCACGGTCGACGCACGCGCTGGCTGTCGCCGACGCTGCGCTATGCGATCCTGATCGGCGTCGGCCTGCTGATGCTGTATCCGCTGCTGTGGATGGTCGGCGGCGCATTCAAGCCCAATCACGAGATCTTCGGCTCGATCGGCTTCATTCCGAACGAGCCGACCCTGGACGGCTTTCGCGACGGCTGGCGCACCAGCACCGAATACACGTTCGCGACCTACCTGATCAACACGTTCATGATCATCGTCCCGAAGGTACTGCTGACGGTGATCTCGTCGGTCCTGGTCGCGTTCGGGTTCGCCCGCTTCAACGTGCCCGGCAAGCGCGTGCTGTTCGCGCTGCTGATCGCGACCATCCT
>CAZFUH010000235.1:0-6694 GCA_964522235.1 uncultured Rhodanobacteraceae bacterium | reverse complement strand
CCGCCGCGATCGACGCTGGCGGCGTGGTTGCGCTAGTGTAGTGTTTCGCTCTTGGCGCGCCCAAAGGTCGTTTTCAAGTTCACATTCAGCAGTATTTCCGTTGTTTCATAGGGCCGCGCTCCGGCCTTAGCGCGTCGTCTTGCCGGCAACGAACTTGGGCTCAACAGACCTTCGACGGCGAAACGTGATGATGGCTGCCCAAGTCCATTCCCAAGGATCGAAGATGTATCTGGATAGCAGCGATGCTCGCGACAAGCCGGTGACCGTGCCGGCATTGCGGACGATGAAGCGGCGTGGTGAGCGCATCGTCGCGCTGACCGCGTACGACTACAGTTTTGCCGTCCTGCTCGATCGCGCGGGTGTCGATCTGGTCCTGGTCGGCGATTCTCTGGGTATGGTCGTGCAGGGTCACCCGACCACCTTGCCGGTCGCTCTCGACCAGATGGTCTACCACTGCGCAGCGGTCGCTCGCGGCCTGCGCCGAGCGCTGCTTGCGGTCGATCTGCCGTTTCTCAGTGATGTCGATGCGGCGACTGCGGTGCGCAGTGCCGGCCGGCTGCTCGCCGAGGGCAGTGCCGCAATGGTCAAGATCGAAGGTGCCGGGCCACGACTGGCGGCGATCGAGGCGATGTCCGTAAACGGCATTCCGGTATGCGCGCATCTCGGCCTGACACCGCAGTCGGTGCACAAGCTGGGAGGCTTTCGCAAGCAGGGGAAGTCGGCCGCGGCGGCCGAGGTCCTGGCGGCCGACGCGCTGGCGGTCGAACAAGCAGGCGCCGATCTGTTGGTTCTGGAAAGCGTGCCGGATGAGCTTGCGGCGCGGATCACCGATTCCTTGGCAATTCCGGTGATCGGCATCGGCGCCGGTCCGCGCTGTGATGGCCAGATCCTGGTCGGCTACGACATCTTTGGTCTTACTCCGGGGCGACGACCGGCATTCTCGAAGGATTTTCTTGCCGGCCGCGACTCGCTTGCCGACGCCGTTGTCGCCTATCGCGATGATGTCCGCGCCGGCCGTTTTCCCGCAGCCAGCCCATAACAGGGCATGGACATCATCAACGAGGTGCAGCCATTGCGGCAACTGCTTGCCGACTGGCGCCGTGACGGTGCCGGCATCGGTCTGGTGCCGACGATGGGCAACCTGCATGCTGGCCACTACGCCCTGGTCGAGCAGGCGCGTCGGCATGCCGATCGCGTCGTCGCCACGGTGTTCGTCAATCCGACCCAGTTCGGACCGGGCGAGGACTTCGAGCGCTATCCGCGCACGCCCGAGCAGGATGCGCAAGGTCTGCAGCAGCACGGTTGCGATCTGATGTTTGTGCCGGCGCTCGGGAGCGTGTACCCGTTCGGTATCGATCATGCCCATCGCCTTCGGGTTCCGGCCCTGGCCGATGTCCTGTGCGGCGCCCATCGGCCTGGTCACTTCGACGGTGTCGTCACCGTCGTCAGCCGGCTCTACAACCTGGTCCAGCCGGATCTGGCCGTGTTCGGCGAAAAGGACTTTCAGCAACTGCGGATCCTGGAGCGGATGACCGAGGATCTGGGCTACCCGATCCGGCTTCTGCGCGGCAGCACCAGGCGCGAGGCTGATGGCCTGGCGATGAGTTCGCGCAACCGCTATCTCGATGCTGAGCAACGCCGGCGTGCTCCTGAACTGATCGCCGTCCTGCACCGGTTGCGCGATCGCTGGCAGGCCGGCTCGGCGCCAGAGCAGGTCGAAGCGGAAGCGCGTACCGAGCTGGAGCATGCCGGCTTCGATGTCGACTACGTCGAGGTCCGCCGGGAACACGATCTGCAACGACCGGGGCTGGATGAGCGGAACGGATTGCGCGTCTTCGCGGCCGGCCGACTTGGGCCGACCCGGCTCATCGACAACATAAGTCTTTGATTTATTTATAATCGCTCCGGCAATCTCGTAACGTGTGTGTTTTTTGCGACAAGCGCTGGACTTTTCGCCACAGCCTGTGGTAAGTTCACAACCACTGTAGGGATGGCGCAACGCCTCCCAACAGTCAAGCAGGGCGCATTGCAGTCATCGTCACTCCCCAAAACCAGCCCTCGTCGATTGACGAGGGCTTTTTTTTGCCGTTGATCGGATCGCTACTGCTGACTGCCGCCCGCGTTCGATCGTGAGCCTGCTGTCCTGGCCAGCGCGGAAGAGTTCGCGCGGGCACGCCATCGCGGCGGCGAACGGCGTACCATGGTCCGCTCTTGGGAGGGCGGTCGACCGGTGATCGGAGACTGGGTGTTGCTGCTGGTTTCGGTGGCCTATGTCGGGCTGCTGTTCGCGGTCGCGTATTTCGGCGACCGCCGGCCGCTATACCCGAACCGGGTCTGGTTGCGGCCGATCGTCTACAGCCTGGCTTTGGCGGTGTACTGCTCGTCATGGACCTTCTATGGCGCAGTCGGCAGCGCAATCAGCAGCGGCTGGGGCTACTTCGCGATCTACCTCGGCCCAATTCTACTGTTCGTGTTCGGCCCTCGTCTGGTTGAACGATTGGTACTGATCGCCAAGGACCAGAACATCACCTCGATCGGCGATTTCATCGCCTCGCGGTTCGGCAAGTCGCAGGCGTTGGCGGTTGCCGTCGCCTTGATCGCGTTGACTGCGGCGGTACCGTACCTGGCATTGCAATTCAAGGCGGTTGCGATGAGCATCCAGGTCCTGTCCGGAGCGCCAGCCAATGGTGGTGCCGCCCCGGCGGTGCTCGCCGACGCAGCGTTCTGGGTTGCCGCGCTGCTCGCCTTGTTTGCGATCCTGTTCGGCACCCGCCAGATCGATGCCACCGAACACCATCATGGCATGATGCTGGCGATCGCCCTGGAGTCGCTGGTCAAGTTGCTGGCGTTCGCGGCGGTCGGTCTGTACGCGCTGTGGCTGCTGTTGGCGCCGAGCGCAGCGGGCGTGTTGCCGGCCGTCAGCGACAGCCTGCCGTTGCAGCGCATGGAGTGGCCGGCAGCCTTCCTGGCCCAGACCCTGCTTGCGTTCTGCGCCATGGTTTGTCTGCCGCGCCAGTTCCAGGTCGGTGTCGTCGAATGCGAAGACGCCAGCGACATCCGCCGCGCGCGCTGGTGGTTTCCGATCTACCTGCTGATTTTCAGCGCCCTGGTGCCGCCGATCGCCCTGGCGGCGTGGCCGTTGTTGCAGGGTTCGGGCTTGTCCGCCGATGCCGCCGTGCTCTGGTTGCCGCTGTCGCAGGGTCAGAACGGCCTGGCCCTGCTTGCCTATATCGGCGGATTCTCGGCTGCGACCGGCATGGTCATCGTTGCCAGCGTCGCGCTCAGCATCATGATCAGCAACGACCTGGTCATGCCGCTACTCGTGCGGCTGCGCAAGCTGCACCTGGACTCGACCGGTGATCTGTCCAGGGTCGTGCTCTGGGTACGGCGGTTCGCGATCGTCGGGCTGGCCACGCTCGGTTATGTCTACTACCGCATCACCGCGCAATCGGACAGCCTTGCCGCGACCGGATTGCTTGCCTTCGTTGCCGTCGCACAGTTCATGCCGGCGATGCTGGCAGGCTTGTACTGGAGCGGCGCCAGTCGTCACGGCGTCATGGCTGGTCTGGTCGGCGGCTTCGTGGTCTGGATCTATACCTTGCTGCTGCCGACGGTGGCCCGGGCCGGCTGGCTGGCCGACGACTGGCTGGCCAGCGGCCCGTTCGACCTTGGGCTGCTGCGTCCCGAAGCGCTGTTCGGCTTGAGCGGTTGGCATCCGATCACGCACGGCGTGTTCTGGTCGCTGAGCTTCAATGTGCTGACCATGGTCCTGGTGTCGCTTCGCTACCGGGTCAGTCTCAGCGAGCGTCTGCAGGCGGCGCGCTTTCTCGATCCGTACCGGCAGCAACCATCCGGTTCGCCCGACCGGGCCGTCGGCCAATTGACTGTTGGCGACCTGCGCGAGCTGGCTACGCGCATTCTCGGCGAACGCTTCGTGCGCCGAGCCTTCGACGAGTATCTGGCTGAGCGTGAGACACCGCTGCGCAGCGATGACCGCCCAGACCGGGCCTTGCTGCAGTACACCGAACGCCTGCTTGCCGGCGCCCTCGGCGCTGCGACCGCGCGCCATGTCATGGCCGGCGCACTCAGCGGCAGCGGCCTGGATCTGGCGCAGGTTGTCGATCTGCTCGACACTGCATCGCAGGAGCTGCGTTTCAGCCGCGAACTGCTGACCGTGACCTTTGAGCACATGGCCCAGGGGATCAGTGTCGTCGACGATCGCATGCGTCTGGTTGCTTGGAATCGCCGCTACATGGAGCTGTTCGACTATCCGGATCGCGCCGTCCACCTCGGGACCCCGATCGCCACCCTGATCGCTCTGAATGCCGAGCGCGGCCTGCTCGGGCCCGGCAGTGTCGATGACCATGTCGACAAGCGCCTGGCCCATATGCGTCAGGGCAGTGCTCATATCCATGTCCGGGAATGGCCCGATGGACGGGTCATCGAGAGCCGCGGTGAGCCGCTGCCCGGCGGTGGCTATCTGATGACTTTTGCCGACATCACCGAGTACAAGCGAACCGAACAGGCGCTGCGCGAGTCCAACGAAACCTTGGAGCTTCGTGTCAGCGAGCGCACCCGTGCGCTGAGCCGATCGCTCGATGCCGAGGCCAGGGCCAAGCGCGAAGCCGAAGCGGCGAACCTGAGCAAGACGCGCTTTCTCGCCGCCGCCAGTCACGACCTGCTGCAGCCGCTGAACGCGGCGCGCCTGTTCACCTCGGCGTTGCGCGAGCATCCGGTCCAGGACGACGAGATCGGCCGCTTGTCCGAGCGCATCGACACCTCGCTGCGTGCCGCGGAGGAACTGCTCGACGGCCTGCTCGACATTTCGCGACTGGATACCGGCAGGCTGCGGCCGCAGATGGTCGACCTGGCGGCCGGTGACCTGATGCTGTCATTGCGTGAGCAATTCTCTGCGCTGGCTGCGACCCGTGGCATCGAACTGCGCATTCGCAGCTGTTCGGCCGGTGTGCACAGCGACCGTCGGCTATTGCGCCGGGTGCTTCAGAACCTGATCGCCAATGCCCTGCGCTACACCGCCGCCGGCCGGGTGCTGGCCGGTTGCCGGCGCCGCCGGGACTGTCTGGAATTCCAGGTCCTTGATACCGGACCGGGTATTCCGCCGGAACATCAGGAGCGGATATTCGACGAGTTCCGCCGCCTGGACTCCGATTCTCCCTGGGGCGAACAAGGCCTGGGACTGGGTCTGTCGATCTGCCAGCGCATCAGTCGTCTGCTCGGCGCGACCCTGACCGTTCGATCGATCCCGGATCGCGGCAGTCAATTCATCGTCCGCGTGCCCTATGCACACGGGCCGGTGGTTGGCGCCGAGCGAACCGGCAGTCCGGTCAGCCCCGGCTCTCTGGCCGGCATGCTGGTGCTGTGTCTGGACAATGATCGCGCGATACTCGATGGCATGCAGACTCTGTTGCGACGTTGGGATGCCGAACCGATGCTCGCCTGCCGCGTCGACGAAGCACTGGCACTGTGCCGGGAGCGGCGTCCGGATGCACTCCTGGTGGACTTTCATCTGCACGATCGCTGCGACGGCATTGCGGCGCTGCGCGAGTTGCAGGCGTGCTGGCCCGAGAATCCGCCGCAGGGCGGCCTGGTCACTGCCGATACCAGCGATGCGCTGGCGGCTCGGGCGCGCGACGAAGGAGTCGCGATCATGCGCAAGCCTTTGAAGCCGGCTGTGCTGCGGGCCCAGCTCAGCGCGATCTGGTCGCGGCCGCGCGGCCGCCGCAGATCGTGACCCGCAGGCTCTAAGGAGCGGAGAGCGGTGCCGCCATGTGATTCACAAGGCTTGGCCCTGTCTCCTGGCATCGGGGTCCAGTGCCAGCTTGTTGACCATCAAGATCGCCTGTGTGCGATTGTTGGCGCCGAGCTTGCGCAGCACCGCGGTCATATGCGCCTTTACGGTAGCCTCGGAGACGCCAAGCTCCCACGCGATCTGCTTGTTCAGCAGACCCTCGCCGAGCATGGTCAGGACCCGGAACTGCTGCGGCGTCAGTTCTGCGACGCGCTCGGCCAGGTCGTTTTCCTGAGCATCCAGTTCATCGTCGTCGGCGACGTCCGCCGGCAGCCATACTGAACCGTCGAGGATCTGGGCCAGGGCGTCGGCAATGGTGTCGAGCGAGGCCGACTTCGGGATGAAGCCGCTGGCGCCGTGGCGGATCGCCCGACGCATGGTCGCCGGCTCCTCGCGTGCCGACACCACAACCACCGGTAGCTGCGGATAATGTCCGCGGATGTGCACCAGGGCGCTGAAACCCTGAGCGCCGGGAATGTTCAGATCCAGCAGCAGCAGGTCAGCATCGGGATGTTGGCCAGCGATGTCCTGCAGTCCGACGACACTGTCGGTCTCAATCAAGTGCGCCTCCGGAAGCACGCGTGCGACCGCACGCTTGAGCGCATCCCGGAACAGCGGGTGATCATCGGCGATCAGAATTTCCATGGCCCGGTACTCATCGCAGCAGTCGCTCACGAACCAGGTTGTCGACTACCCCTGGATCGGCCAGCGTACTGGTGTCGCCAAGCTGCTCGTGTTCGTTTGCGGCGATCTTGCGCAGAATGCGCCGCATGATCTTGCCGGACCGTGTCTTCGGCAATCCCGGCGCCCATTGGATGTGGTCGGGGGTTGCGATCGGACCGATCGCCGCGCGAACGGTTCGGACCAGTTGCATGCGCAACTCGT
>CAZFUH010000234.1:0-6698 GCA_964522235.1 uncultured Rhodanobacteraceae bacterium | reverse complement strand
GCGGATTGGGGGGCTCCCTTCGGGCGGGTCAGCAAAGGGCCATCCGCGGTGTTGCGCTTTCTCGACAGGGCACCACCCTGCCTTCGAAAGCGCGCCTTGCGGCTGGCCCTTTGGCGACCCGCTGAATGGGCCGCCAAGAGCGAAGCACTACACTAGTTCATGGCAGAGTTCCGCGCTGGACCGGAACGGTCACCGAGCATCCGCCCTGGGGAGTCGATCATGAATGAGCTGATCAGCACGATCAACAGCATTATCTGGAGTCCGCCATTGATCGCGCTGTGTCTCGGCGCCGGTCTGTACTTTTCGATCCGGACCCGCTTCATGCAGGTCCGTGGCTTCGGCGAGATGCTTCGGCTGATGTTCCGAGGCAAGACCTCGGCGGCTGGCATCTCGTCGTTCCAGGCACTGTCGATGTCGCTGTCGGGCCGTGTCGGCACCGGCAATATCGCCGGCGTCGCGACCGCAATCGCATTCGGCGGACCTGGCGCGGTCTTCTGGATGTGGATGGTCGCCTTCCTCGGGGCCTCGACCGCTTTCGTTGAATCGACCTTGGCGCAGATCTACAAGGAAAAGGACGACAAGGGCCAGTATCGCGGCGGTCCGGCCTACTACATCGAGAAGGCAATGGGCGTGAAGTGGTATGCGTGGCTATTCGCGCTGACCACGGCGCTTGCCTGCGGCTTGCTGCTGCCCGGCGTTCAGGCCAACAGCATTGGTGCCGGGCTGAACAACGCCTGGGGCATTACCCCGACGATCACCGCTGCTGCCCTGGTGATCACGCTCGGCTTCATCATTTTCGGCGGTGTCCGTCGGATTGCTGCATTCACCCAGGTCGTCGTGCCGTTCATGGCCATCGCCTACCTGGTGGTGGCGCTGATCATCATGTTCCTCAACTTCGACCAGGTGCCGGCGATGATCGCGCTGATCTTCAAGAGCGCGTTCGGCTTGCAGGCCGGTTTTGGTGCCGTGCTCGGCCTGGCCGTGGAATGGGGGGTCAAACGCGGCATCTATTCCAACGAGGCCGGCCAGGGCACCGGCCCACATCATGCCGCCGCTGCCGAAGTTTCACACCCGGCCAAGCAGGGCTATGTGCAGGCGTTCTCGGTCTACGTCGATACCTTGGTGATCTGCAGCGCGACCGCATTCCTGATCCTGTCGACCGGCATGTACAACGTGCACGACCCGAGCGGCGAGGGCCGGATGCTGGTGCAGGCCTTGCCCGGTATCGAGGCCGGTCCGGGTTATACCCAGGCGGCCGTCGAATCGATGCTCCCCGGCGTCGGTGCCGGCTTCGTCGCTCTCGCGCTGCTGTTCTTCGCGTTCACGACGATTCTCGCCTATTACTACATGGCCGAGACCAACATCGCCTACATCAACCGCACCGTCCACCGTCCGTGGATGACCCTGGTGCTGCGCATCGGCATCCTCGCTGCGGTCAGCTATGGCACGATCCGCACCGCCGGCGCGGCCTGGGATCTGGGTGACGTCGGCGTCGGCCTGATGGCATGGTTGAACATCATCGCGATCCTGATTCTGCACAAACCGGCCCTGCTCGCGCTGCGCGACTACGAGGCGCAGAAGCGCGCCGGCAAGGACCCGGTATTCGACCCGGACGCGCTCGGCATTCGCAATGCCGAACTCTGGCGCGAGAAGCTGTCGGAGCGCCGGCGCGAATAGCTCAGGCAGACCGGCACTAGCCAATGGCCGGACTGGATCGCTGAGCCGGATGTGCGGCTACACGGTCAGTCGGGCGAATGCCGGGCCAGCCAGCCATCAAGGAGCGCCTCGTCGATCGCGCCAGCACGGCGTTCGAGCAATCGGCCATCGCGGCCGATCAAGGCAGTGAACGGCAACACGCGGCGGCTGTTGCCAAGCTGTATCGACGAACCGGCAAGCTGGCCGTGCACGCCGAGCAGGATCGGAAACCCGACCGGATGTCGTTGCAGAAAATCGCCGACCGCTTCGGCATCGTCCTCGGCAATGCCCAGGACGACGACTCCGCGGTTGCCGTGGCGGTGCGCATAGGCGTCGAGCATCGGCATCTCTTCGACGCACGGCGGGCACCAGCTGGCCCAATAGTTCGCGATCACCAGCTGTCCGTGCCATTCCGACAGCCGTCGCTCGCGGCCGTCGACATCGGGCAGGGCGAAGTCCGGCACCGGCTCGCCGATGTCGACCGCTTCGACCCCGGCCGGTGTCGGCGGATGGTCATAGAGATAGTCGCCAAACAGGAAGCCGGCGCTGGCGCCGAGGGCGGCGAAGGCGACGATCAGCGCGGGCACCAGGAGACGCTTCACGACCCGGATACGGCAGGAGCGTGAGCGACCAGGGGTGAGCAGCTGACGCGGCTTGCGGCGAACAGGCGGTCGCCCCGGGTTGCACACTGCGTTCTCATCTTCTGCGTACTCAGTTCTGACTTCGGGCGCGAACAATGCGCGCCGCGAACGCGTCGGGACCTTCGTAGCCGACCAGGCGCAGCGGGCGCAATTCAGTGCTGTCGCGGAAGAACAGGGTTGCCGGCGGGCCGATGATGCCGAAGCGACGCTGCAACTCGACATCGTCACTGTTCTGCGCGGTGACGTCGACCTTGAGCATGGTCACGTCGGCCAATGCCTGTTGCACCGGGGCTTCCGGGAAGGTGTAGCGCTCCATGCGCTTGCACTCCACGCACCAGTCGGCATAGAAGTCGAACAGCACCAGGCGACGCTGCGCCGCAGCTTCGGCCAGCGCCATGTCCAATTCGGCGCCGTTGGCAACCATCCGGAACTCGTTGCCGGAAGACGTGGTATTGGCTGCGCTGCCGCCAGCCAGTCGCGCCAGCGGCCGCAGATAATCGTTGCCGCCGGACATCGCGCCGATGATCTGCACGGCGCCAAGCAACAGCAGCACCAGACCCAGGCTCTGCCACAGCTTGCGCCAGCCGTCGACCTGTTCGGGCAGACGTTGCGTCGCACCCAGGTAGACGCCGCAGCCGATCAACAGGGCGCCGAGCACGCCGAGGGTCCAGGCCGGCGGCAGGATGCGTTCCAGCATCCACCAGGCCAGGAACAGGAAGGCGACACCGAACACGGCCTTGACCGTATTCATCCAGGCGCCGGCGCGCGGCAGCCAGTGTCCGGCGCCGGTGCCGACCGCGAGCACCGGCAGGCCCATGCCCATTGCCAACGCGAACAGCGCCGAGCCGCCGAGCACCGGATCGCCGGTCTGGCCGATGTAGGCGACCGCGGCGGCCAGCGGCGGTGCCACGCATGGTCCGACAATCAGCGCCGACAGCACGCCCATGATCGCGACGCCGCGCAAGGAGCCACCGCCCTGGCGATTGCTGGCCTGGGCCAGTCGGGTCTGCCAGCGTGCCGGCAACTGCAATTCGTAGAAGCCGAACATCGACAGCGACAGCAGCACGAACAAGCCGGCAAAGCTGATCAGAATCCACGGCTTCTGGAACAGTGCCTGCAGGTTCTGTCCGGCCAATCCGGCGACCACGCCGGCCGCGGTGAACACCAGGGCGGTCGACAGCACATAGACCAGGGACAGGGTGAAGGCGCGACGAGTGGTGATGTTGCCGGCGCCGGCGATCAGTCCGGACAGGATCGGCACCATCGGCAGCACACACGGCGTGAATGCGAGCAGCAGTCCGGCCAGAAAGAAGCCGCCCAGGGTCAGCCAACCGCCGGAGGCCAGGGCGCCGGTCAACAGATCGGTGTCGGAACCTTCGATCTGGGCCGGTTCGCTCATTGGCGCGATGGTCGGATTCGGCGAGCGTTCGGCCGCTGCCAGCGCCGCTGCATACTGTTCGGCGTTGGCCGGCGGCAGTTCGATCTGAACCCTGCGGTTCATCGGCGGGTAGCAGATGCCGTCGAGCTGGCAACCCTGGAAGCTGGTGCTCAAGCTCACCGTGCCGGCGCGCCCGGCTTGTTCGGGTGCGATCGTGATCGGCACTTCGATCAGGTCGAAGTAGACCGAGACTTCTCCGAAATGATCATCGACATGCGGGACCGCTTCGGGCCATTGCGGTGCCGCCAGCCGGACCGCCGCCGGTTCGGCCGCGAACAGGGTGTTGTCCCGATACAGGTAGTAGCCGCGCGGCATGCTGAAGCGGGCCAGGATCTGGGTCGGCGAATAGGCGATCGCCTCGAATACGAAGGCCTGTTCTTCCGGCAACGGCGGCTCGCGACCGCCGGGGAGTGGATCCTGCAAGGGCAGCGGGCCATCGGAACCGGAGAGCAGCCGTGACAATGGGTTGTCGGCAGGGGCCGCCGGCAAGCCGGCCGTGGCGCTGCGGGTCGAAGCCGTCCCGGTGCTGGAACCGGCACTGAGCGACTGCGCCAAGGTGTCCAGGGCCGCTGGTTGCGACGTGCTGGTCAGTGCCGGAACCGCGACGCGAAGCCGCTGTCGTTCCGGTGGGTAGCAGACGCCGACATCGGCGCAACCCTGGTAGCGGACCTCGAACTCGGCGGTCTGCGCCGTTGCCGAGCGCAGCAGCGGCGCGCTTGCATCAAGCACGCCGCGATAGGTTTCGACATCGCCGAAGAATTCGTCGGTATAGGCCGTGCCGGCCGGCAGCTCAAGCTCACCGATCTCGACCTCGCCGGACAGCGCGCTCAGGGCAGTGCGGTGTCGATACAGGTAATAGCCTTCGGCGATCTCGAAGCGCAGCCGCAGGCGAGCATCGGCATCCGCCTCCAGGCTCAGCGCGAACGCCTCTTCGACCGGCAGCAGATCGTCCTCGTTGATCGAGGCGAGCAACAGGGACGGGGCAAGCGCGAGCAAGCTCGATAGCAGGCGGGCGGTCAGAATCATCGGATTTGGAGAGTCGTAGGAATCGAGGCGGCGGTGCGGTTGCGGTGCGCCAGCTTCAGGGAGACCGCGAAATCGGCCCGGTGTTCCGCGATCGCTGCGCAGGATTGAGTAATGAACCTAGGAGCCTGCGCGGCAGAAGCCGTCCGGGCTGCAACGGCGCCCTCGCCATTGAGTGCGCCGATCGTCGAGCTTACATAGCACCACTATGCGCGCTCTCCGATCGACGCACTCAATGACGATGGCATCCGTTTCGCCTCGAACGTTTCTGCCGCGCAGGCTCCTAGCCAGGGGCGGAAAGCCTACACGCTTTTCTAGTGTGGTGCGTCGGGAGTTTGGTGCCTTTATCGCGCCGTGGATGCGATCCCGAGACAAGGCGCGAGGAGGAGTCATAGCAGCGCTATGGCGACGACGAGCAACGCCGGATCGGGGCCGAAGACCAAGCGAGAATGGTGCGAAACTTCCGGCGCACTGCACTAGCCGCTGCCGCCGTCAGGCGGTCTGCGTCAGCACCCAGGCCAGATAGTCGGGCAGGCCCTGATCGATCGGCACGACGATCAGCTCCGGCACCGAGTACGGATGCAGTTCCAGCACCCGCGCCGCCAGCTTGGGATACAGGGCCTGGCTGGTCTTGATCAGCAACAGCACCTCGGCTTCCTCGGTGATCTGGCCCTGCCAGCGGTAGGTCGATGCCGTCAGCGGCAACCGGTTGACACACGCGGCCAGGCGCTCCTCGACCAGGCTGCGCGCCAGTTGTCCGGCCGTTGCATCATCGGGGCAGGTACAAAGGCACAGCGCAACTCGCGCCGTCCCGCCGCCGTGAGTCGCCATGGTCGCCATCGCCCAGTCTCCAGGAGTTCGGGAGTTCAGGATCGAAGCCTAGCATTGGCCGCGGGCGGTCCTGTTCGTTCCCTGGCTCTTGAAACCGGCATGGCCAACCCCATTGAATCGCAGCCGGCGGGCTTGAGCCTGGCATGCTTGCATCGCTAGAATTGGCACTCACCAAGGTCGAGTGCTAACAAGTCGGCCGTAATCCCCGTAAATTCAACCACTTGCAATAGGGTGAAGTCCATGAAAATCCGTCCCTTGCACGATCGAGTGATCATCAAGCGCCTGGAAGCTGAAACCAAGTCGGCTGGAGGCATCGTGATCCCCGACAGCGCCACCGAGAAGCCGATCAAGGGCGAAGTGATCGCCGTGGGCAACGGCAAGATCCTGGAGAACGGCGACAAGCGCGCTCTCGACATCAAGGTCGGCGACAAGGTGCTGTTCGGCAAGTACAGCGGCACCGAGGTCAAGGTCGATGGCGAGGAACTGCTCGTCATGCGCGAAGAAGACGTCATGGCGGTCATCGAAGGCTGAGCCTTCGTTGTCAGGGGCGGATAACTGGTAACAGGGAGCGGGGTTCATTGCCCGCACCTGCGCCGCCTTTCCCTCCCGACCGGCACGTCTAAACCAAATTCAAGCAACTGGCGGTGAGCAGTTCGGGGCAGGATTTCACTCTCCCCGTTCCACGGCTCCCTCCCCATCTTCAAGGAAATAGCAGCAATGGCAGCCAAAGAAGTCCGTTTCTCCGAAGACGCCCGCAGCCGCATGCTGGCCGGTGTCAACGTCCTGGCCAATGCGGTCAAGGTCACCCTGGGCCCGAAGGGCCGCAACGTCGTGCTCGAGAAGAGCTTCGGCGCCCCGACCATCACCAAGGACGGCGTCTCCGTCGCCAAGGAAATCGAACTGAAGGACAAGTTCGAGAACATGGGCGCGCAGATGGTCAAGGAAGTTGCGTCCAAGACCTCCGACGTCGCCGGTGACGGCACCACCACCGCCACCGTGCTCGCGCAGGCGATGATCCGCGAAGGCATGAAGGCGGTCGCCGCCGGCATGAACCCGATGGATCTCAAGCG
>CAZFUH010000233.1:0-6772 GCA_964522235.1 uncultured Rhodanobacteraceae bacterium | reverse complement strand
TGCTGCTGGCCATGGTGTGCGTGGCCTGCGGCAAGAGCCCGCCATCGGCGACCGCGGACGTGGCTGAGCCTGGTCCGATCGCTTCGGCCGAGCCGGCCGCGTCGGCGGGGGTGGTCGCGTTGTCTGGCGAGCCGCTCGTGCCGCCGGCGACGATCGCCAATCGGGACAAGCTGGAGACCGATCTGGTGCAGGCGCGCAGCGACCTGGACGCGCATCCCGATGACCCGGACGCGCTGATCTGGGTCGGGCGTCGGCTCGGGTATCTGTGGCGCTACCACGAGGCCATCGAAGTGTTCAGTCAGGGCATCGAGCGTTGGCCCGACAATGCCCGCTTCTACAGGCATCGTGGTCACCGCTACATCACGGTGCGCGACTTTCCGCGCGCGCAGGCGGATTTCGAGCAGGCTGCGGCGCTGATCGCCGGCCGGCCGGATGAGATCGAACCGGATGGTGCGCCGAATCCGGCCGGCATTCCGCGCACGACGCTGGCCTTCAACATCTGGTATCACCTCGGCCTCGCGCACTTCCTGCAGGCCAACTACGAGTCGGCGCTGAGCGCCTATGCACAGACGTTGCAGGTGTCGGACAACGACGACGCCATCGTCGCCGTCACCGACTGGACCTGGATGACCCTGATGCGCCTGGGGCGTCAGGACGAGGCGGCGCGGCTGCTCGAGCGGATCTCGCCGGACATGGAGATCCTGGAGAACGACAGCTATCACCGGCGTCTGCTGATGTACAAGGGTCTGGCGACGCCGGAGTCGCTGCTCGATGTTGCCGGCGACGATGAGGTTGCCGTCGCGACGCAGGGCTATGGGGTCGGCAACTACTACCTGGTCCACGGCGACCCCGAGCGCGCGTCAGCGGTGTTCGAGACGGTGCTGTCCGGTCGCGGCTGGAATGCCTTCGGCTACATCGCCGCCGAGGCCGACCGGCAGCGGCTGCGCTGATTCGCTGCGCGGAACCGGGATCGGCTTGGCCGGGCGATCGGCAGCCAATCCCGGTCAGCGTGCACGTTCGCTTGTCCGCTTGCGGTCGGAGGCGGACCTTAAGGTGCGCGTGTGCAACGGCGGCCGGACGCGGCCGGCATGCTCAGCCGGGGCGAGCGATGACCGCGACGGTCAGCCGGCTCAGGCAGACCAGGCGCCCGGTTTCGTCTTCGATCCGGATCGACCAGACCTGGCTGCTGCGGCCCAGGTGTTCGGGTCGTGCCGTGCCGGTGACGATGCCCTCGCGCACGGCGCGGACATGGTTGGCATTGATCTCCAGGCCGACCGCCATCTGTTTCGCCGGATCGTCCAGGCACAGATGTGCGGCCAGACTGCCCAGGGTTTCCGCCAGGGACACCGAGGCGCCGCCGTGCAGAAGGCCGAACGGCTGCCGGGTGCGCGGATCGACCGGCATCGTGCCGCGCAGGTAGTCATCGCCGATCGCGATGATCTCGATGCCCAGATGTTCGACCAGGGTTTGATCGGCGAAGCGGTTGAGCCCGTCCAGTGGCAGCGGGTGTTTCCAGATCGGCATGTCGGAACGCCAGAAAGCAGGGGACGCCATTGCAGCCGAAGTCGCCGCGGTCGGCAAGCGCGAGCCGGACTCGGCGCAGCACGGCAGCTCGGCAATGCCAGCCAGCATGTCCTGCGTGCCCTTCGTCTCACTCGGGTCGGAATTCGCGGTCCCGCGCTGCGGCCGTGATGGACACCCGAAAGCCTGCTCGGCCCCGAATTCTTCCGACCGGTGTCCAGAATCGCACGCAGCTGTCCGCGAACGTACGCGCCGCCGGCATCGTCGGCGACGTGCGCTCGTATCTGGACCAGCCCGCGGCGCCGACCCTGTTCCTGCCGGTCGCGCAGTCGCCGTATTCGACCATGAATCTGTTCGAGAGCTGGTTTCCCAGCCATCTGGTGGTGCAGGCTCACGGCGCCCCCGGCGGGCTGACCCAGGCCGTTCGACAGGCCATGCTTGAGGTCGATCCGGGCCTGCCGGTCGGCAGTCTCCGCAGCATGGACGAGGTGTTCGGCTCGGCCCTGGCCGGTCAACGCTTCCACATGAGCCTGATGAGCACCTTCGCGGGCCTGGCCTTGCTGCTGTCGGTGATCGGTATCTACGGTGTTCTCGCCTACGTCGTCGGTCGGCGCACGCGCGAAATCGGCATCCGGGTTGCGCTCGGCGCCGGTCGCGGCAAGGTCCTGGCTCAGATCCTCCACCAGGGCTTGCGTCCGGTCGCGATCGGCCTGGTGCTCGGCCTGATCGCCGCCTGGTTCCTGAGCCGTTTGCTGGACGGACTGCTGTTCGGGGTCGAGAGCTTCGATCCCGCCACCTTCACGCTGACGGTGTTCGTGCTCGCCGCTGCCGCGGTATTGGCCTGCCTGGTTCCCGGCTGGCGGGCCACCCGGACCGATCCGATCGTCGCGCTGCGCGAGGACTGAGCTCCCCGCGTGCGGGGAGAAGGTGGCGCGCAGCGTCGGATGAGGGGCTGCAGGGTCGCGGTGAGGTTGGAGCGGCGCGCGCGCATGGAGTGCCCCTCATCCGCCCGTTCGGGCACCTTCTCCCCGTTACCACAGGGAGAAGGAAGAGCGCATCGGCGGTCGAGTGTTATCGCCGAGGGCGGGCGGAAGGTGCAGCGGCGTTGGGGCCTTCTGCACCGGAGCCAGAAAGACGGAAGGCAACGCTTTTCGCCCCCCGATGTCGCGTATGAACCCACACGAATCCGCGATGACCCGGCTTTGATATGGCCATGCTTGTTCGGCATGTGGCCCGGCTCGCACACTTTTGCGGTGTACAGGCACAACGACCATTCCGGTCGGCGTGGAGATGTCCGATGAGTGCAGTTGGCCTGCAGAATTTGCCGTCACGGCTTGGCGCATGGTTCGTGCCGCTGGCATGGTCGGTGATCCTTGCCCTGTCGCTGGCGTGGTCGGCCTCCGCTCAGGACGCCGACGACGGCTTCCAGCCGGACGCGAATGATTGGGTCGATGTCGTTCGGGCCTTGCCGGATGGCAAGCTTCTGATCGGGGGTAGATTTACGAGCATCGCCGGAGGAGCGCGCAACAGTCTGGCCCGTTTGCATCCCGATGGCAGTCTGGATACCAGTTTCAACGCCTTGATCGGCGGTGGCAGCGGGGTGTACGCGATCGCCGTGCAGCCGGATGGTCGGATCATCATCGGCGGCTGGTTCACCCAAATCGGCACCGGCACGCGCCAGCATCTGGCCCGACTGCACCCGGATGGCAGCCTGGATACCAGCTTCAATGCCAATGCCAACGACGCCGTGCACGAGCTGGCTTTTCAGCCGGACGGCAAGATCCTGGTCGGCGGCGAATTCAACTCCATCGCCGGGCAAACACGTCATCGCCTGGCCCGGCTGCACGCCGATGGCAGCCTCGACAACAGTCTCTTCGTCGATGTCGACAGCGGCAACACACTCAGCGTGGTGCGCAGCGTGGCGCTACGGTCCGATGGCAAGATCCTGATCGCTGGCTCCTTCAGCAGAGTCGACGGTCAGCAGCGCCGTGGTGTCGCCCGGCTGCATGCCGATGGCAGCCTCGACGCCGGGTTCAATGCCAATCTGTCCGGAAACTTAGCGTACAGGGTTGTGCTTCAGCCGGACGGAAAGATCCTGCTTGGAGGGTACTTTTCGAGCTTCGCCGGTGAATCTCGAAATGGCTTGGCCCGGCTGCACGCCGATGGCAGCCTCGACGTCTTCTTTCATCCCACGATTACAAACACGGTCTTCACCATCGCCGTACAGCCGGATGGCAAGATTCTCATCGGCGGTTTGTTTTCCGTGCAGTCCGGCGACGTCCTCAATCTCGCGCGACTGCTGCCGAACGGAGTACTCGACAGCGGCTTCGATGCCTATGCCGATCACGCCGTGCGAAGCCTGATCGTCCAGGCCGACGGCAAGATTCTGGCGGGTGGCCAGTTCACCAGCCTCGTCGGTCTGACCCGTAACCGTTTGGGACGGCTGCATTCGGACGGAAGCCTCGACCGATCGCTGGTGATAAAAGCCAACGGTGTGGTGCAGGCGATCGCGACGCAACCGGATGGCAAGATCCTGCTTGGCGGTCATTTTTCCCGTCTGGGCGTCCGGATCCGGAACCGTCTGGGCCGACTGCGCGCAAATGGCCTGCTCGACAGCAGCTTCGATCCCGGCGCTGATGACAGTGTACTCAGCTTTGCGATGCAATCCGACGGCAGGATCCTGGTCGGTGGCGATTTCACCAGCCTCGCGGATCAGACCCGCAACCACCTGGGCAGGCTGCATGGCGATGGCAGTCTGGACGTCGGCTTCAATCCCGGCCCCAATGGCAGGGTGAGCAGCCTGGTGGTGCAGCCCGACGGCAAGATCCTGGTTGCTGGCAGCTTCACCAGCATTGCCGGACAGCCGCGCAATCGCCTGGCCCGGCTGCACGCCAACGGCAGCCTCGACAGCGGTTTCAATCCCAATCCGAGTGGCACTGTGACCAGTCTGGTCCTCCAGGCAGACGGCAAGATCGTGGTCGCTGGCTACTTCTCCAGCGTTGGCGGACAGACACGCTGGTTGCTGGCGCGGTTGCACGCCGATGGCAGCCTCGACACTGACTTCAATGCGAATGTGCTGGGTAGTGCAGTGTTCTGCCTGGCCCTGCAGCCGGACGGCAGGATTCTTGTCGGGGGCTGGTTCCACAACATCGGCTCGCAACCTCGCAATCACCTGGCTCGCCTGCACGCCGATGGCAGCCTCGACAGCGGCTTCGATCCCAGCTCCAATGACACGGTGTACAGCCTGGCGCTGCAGACCGACGGCAAGATTCTGGTCGGCGGCGCGTTCACCGGTATCGCCGGCCAGAGCCGCCGGGGACTGGCCCGATTGCAGGCCAATGGCAGTCTGGACAGCGGTTTTGATGTCGACGCCGATGCCATCGTAGGTGCCGTGGCCGTGCAGGCCGACGGCAAGATCCTGGCCGGCGGCTGGTTCACGACCTTGGGTGGCCAGGAGCGCAGCTACATCGCCCGCGTGAGCCTCCCCGAGGCGGCGCTGCAATCCCTGAGCATCGATGGCGACAGCGTGCGCTGGCAGCGTAGTGGCGCCGGACCCGAACTCGCGCAGACGCCCGAGCTGCTGTTCTCGAACAATGGCACGACCTTCGCTCCGGTCGCGCAGTTCGAACCGGGGCCCGGTGGTTGGGTCGTGCCAGGCTTCGAGTCGCCGTTGAACCGCTTCTTCTATCTGCGCGCGAGCGCCCCGACCACAGGCGGCCGGTTCAGCGGCTCGGGCGGCGCGATCGAAAGCACGCGCCAGTTCTATATCGCCGGGCCCGCCGACGCCATCTTCGCCGACAGCTTCGAACAACCCTGAACGCCGGCGCCGATTGAACGCCGGGGGTCAGAGTGCCCTTTTCGGTGCTGAGGCCGAAACGGCCACCCGAAAGCCTGCTCTGACCCCCGTTGTTCCCGATGGTGGTATCCTGAGGGCGTCATGAAAGGCATCCGCAAGCCCACCGTCTCGGCACCCGGCTCACGGCCACTGGGTGCCGCCAAGCGTGCGGCGATTGTCAGGCAAGTCGTCGCAGACGGAAAGTCGGTCAGGCACAAGAAGGCGGAGCGCATCACTCCCGAACGCACCGTGACGGGCAGCGGAAGAATAGGCTTCGCCCATCGGCTCGCCCGCTAGCCCGCATTATTCGTGAACGTTCGTCGCGAGACCGTCGAGACGCCACTGGGGCGCGGCGCGCGGACTGGAAGGCGGCGAAGGTGTAGCCGACACTACATCGAGCCGACTGGAGGGAGCACGTCGCGTCCCAGCGGATGGATCGGCGGTCGCAGCAGAAGGTTCATGAATAATGCGGGCTAGGTCGCAGTAAATGGCTGGGCAGGTCGGCAAGCCGCGTACATCCGACTACGTCTTCATCAATTGCCCGTTCGATCAGGAGTTCTGGCCGAAGCTGGAAGTCATCGGCTTCACCATTGTCGCGTGCGGCTTCTGGCCACGATGCGCTTTGATGGAAGATAACTCAAGCGACGTCCGCCTCGACAAGATCGTTCGTATGATCGGCGAGTCGAGATACAGCATCCACGATCTCTCTCGTGTAACGCTTGATACTCAAAACAGCCTGCCTCGCTTCAACATGCCGTTCGAGCTCGGCCTGGATCTGGGCTGCGAGCGCTTTCGTTCCAGGCGGCCGCGCAAACAGATGCTTGTGCTTGAACGGACCCGGTACGAAACGCAGAAATGCCTGTCCGATATCGCCGGGCAGGATTTGAAGGCGCACGGCGACGATCTCGACAAGCTGATGCGCATCATCCGGCATTGGCTTGCGGATGCGTCGAATCGTCGTACGATTCCCGGTGAACAGACCATCCGTGACTGGCATGCGAGCTTCTCGGCGGACCTTCCAGAGGTCTGCCGGCGCGCCGGCATCGACGGGGCGAATCTGCCGTTCTCACACTATGTCGAGTTCGCAAGGACCTGGGTCAATACGGCCGCCCGGGACGGGTAGCCGGCGGCCAAAGCCGGAAAACGCGGTTTGCGATGGATACGCTGCCGCAGGCAGCGACTGCTGGTGAGCACCGAGGAGTTCGACTGGGCCGCGCGGCGACGGACGCTCAACCGCAAGCCGCGCAAGCGGCACACACCTCGGCATCCGCCAGAGACGAGCCGAGCGACCCCGCGCATTTGTAGAGTCGAGCTTGCTCGACTTCGGGATTGCGGACGGAGCGAGCGGCCTGCCGGCCGCCAAGCGCAGCAAGCAGGCTGTGTAGAAACTCGTAGTCGTCGGCGATTGGGCTCCCC
>CAZFUH010000232.1:0-6864 GCA_964522235.1 uncultured Rhodanobacteraceae bacterium | reverse complement strand
TGTCGTCAGCGGTGTCGCCGATCAGCCGGGTCGGCTTGAGGTCGAAGCGCTGCTCGACCCGGTCGACCATCGTCCGGGTGGCTTCGACCTCGTCGGTCCGATACGCAGGCGTGGCCTCCACATCGACGATGACGCCCGCCTTTACATCGATCAGGTAGTTGGTCGAATAGGCGTAGAAGGCCGGGCCGCCGGGCGCGGCGGTCCACTGCGCCGCCGGGTCGGTCAGCGACACATTCTTGGGTGGGGTGCGCGGCGTCTCAGCGTCGTCCAGCGCCTGCAGATACTCCCGGACCGGGCGCGTGAGCGGCGACTCCCGGTCCCAGGCCGCGTCGGCACCCGGCACGCCCTTCTGCCGGTTGGCGTCGGTCTTGATGACGCTGGCGTCGATCGCGAAGCCCTCGCCGGCGACCAAGCCTTCGGCCAGGCAGCGCTCGAGCACCTTCTCGAACACGAAGCGAAGGGTGTCGTTGTCGCGGAAGCGGCCGTGGCGGTTCTTGGAGAACGTCGAGTGGTCCGGCACGGCGTCTTCCAGGCCCAACCGGCAGAACCAGCGGTAGGCCAGGCCAGGTTCAAGTGGACCTCCTCGCACAGCCGGCGCTCCGAGCGGATGCCGAACCAGTAACCCACGATCAGCATTCGGATCAGCAGGGCCGGATCAATGGAGGGGCGGCCTGTGTGGCTGTAGTGCGGGGCCAGGTGCTGGTGGAGCTCGCCCAGGTCCAGGAACCGGTCGATGCCGCGGAGCATGTGAATCGCCGGGACGTGGTCTTCGAGGTTGAAGGAGTAGAATAGGGGCGCTTGCCCGGCTTCCTGCGCGCTGAAAATAGATCAGGGAGTTCCCCTCACCTTGCAGGCAGCGAGGCGTTTGGCTAGAAAAGGTCCATACCATGTCGATGGAAGCGAAGCTCAGGCGGCTGAGGCTACACTGCGATCAACCCCAGGGCTGGATCCCCCGGCCATGCCTTGGTCGATTTTGAACGCTCAGGGTCAATATTGGGCGCGCATCAACAGCGCTAGCGGCAGTCCAGTCCCAGGCTGGTGTTGAGCTTGTCAAGCCGCAGAACCTGGCTACCGGTCTCACCAGTGAGTTCGATCATCGCGCGCCGGCAATTCTCAAAGCTGATTCGCGCGGTGCCCCAGACCCGGCTCGACGGCGACGTGAAACTCTGGAAGCCGCCTCCGTCGAGGACGTACATCTCCAGCGTCAACGACTTGTCCCAGGCAAACGTGGTCGCGCCGGGATCGTAGTCGCCGTAAAGCCAAAGCTGCTCGCCGTCGTTGTGGAAGCCGTAGAAGTAGAGGAGAAAGCGATCAGGGTTGACCAAGTCCAGGTTGAAACCCTGACCGGGCGTCTGCACATTGTACCAACTGCCCGATATCTCCGGCGGAAACGACATTGTCGCGGTGGCTGATAGCGGCGCGAATTCGCCAAGCGAGCCGTGTTTGGCGGCGAGCCCACTGCCTCCTAAGGAGCAATTTAATCCATAACTCGTATTGAGCTTGTCGAGCTGGAGAACTTGAACGCCGGATTCGCCGGTCAGTTCGACGATGGCGTGCCGGCAGGTCTCGAAACTGACGCGCGCTGTGCCCCAAACTCGGCTCGACGGTGCACTGAAATCCTGGAAGCCGCCACCGTCAAGTACGTACATATCCAGCGTCAGCGGCTTGTTCCAAGCGAATGTAGCTGGCCCGGGGTTGTAGTCGCCGTAGAGCCACAGTTGCTCACCGTCGTCATGGAAACCATAGAAGTAGAACAGGAAGCGACCAGGATTGACCATATCTAGGTTGAAACCCTGGCCGGGCGTCTGCACATTGTACCAACTGCCCGAAATCTCCGGCGGGAACGACGTCGACGCGGCGTCTAAGCGCATTATGAAACCGTCAAGCGAACCGTTGTTGGCGGAAAAAAGACTCCCCTCGGTAGTGCCGGCAAGCGTAATGTGATCTGTCCTGACGACACCGAAGGCGCGGTCTTCATGCGGCGAGCCGAATTGAGTGATGTTGATCGGATTCAGATCCCTGTCCAAAGTAAGTACGAAAACGTCGGCGCTTTCGCGCGCAGGGTCCGCGTTTGCCGCGCCAAAATCACCGAAGGTGTTGCCGATGACGTGCAAACGACCGGCATCGTCGAAGCCCATCGCGCGTGTCCACTCGGACTTGGCGGTGCCGTATTGACGGCGCAGCGGCTGAGTGAGGTCCGGCGCGTAGCGAATGACGAATATGTCCCCCTCGCCCTGCTGCGTGCCGCCGACATCACCGGTCGTGTAGCCAACCGCAAAAATCCGCCCTTCGTCGTCGAACTTCGCGCCGAGTATCCACTCCGCGCGGTTGGATTGTGAACCTAACACCAGCGCGTGCTGGCGTCGCGGCGCAACAAGGTGCAATTGATCATAAACCGCCAAGAATGCCTCGGCGCCGCCCGGCCCGAAGTACCAACCCGAAACCGTCAGTCTGCCCTGGCCGGGCGCGCCGGCGGGCGCGTAGTCGAGTTTGCCCCAAGCTTCTGCCGACGCCACGAATCCGCCCACAGGCGGACGATCCAACGCCGCCCAGACGCGAGTCAAATCGCTGGCACGATGCTTGGCCACCAGGTACCGATCGTTGGTGCTGGCCTCGCCGCTCGGAGACCCTTGGCCAGCCAACAGAAGATGCCCAGAGTCGTCCAAAATGCAGTCGCCGTAACCGTCAATCCCGGGATTTCCGGCTTGGTTCTGCGCAACCAGTTCGCCGTCGCTGAGTCGGTACTTCAGCAAAATGGCGTCCCAGCGACCGGCGTTCACGAAGCCAGGCAGCGCGCCCAGGGTGCGCCCGCAGGCATACAGGTGGTCGGCGTCGGTGGTTGCGCCCTTGAGCATCGAACCGTGCGGCAGCGCCAGCCGCTTGATCCAGCGAAACTCGCCGCCGGCGGTGGCGCTATAGATGAATAACGCGTTACCAGGATTTGACTCGCCGGAGAGCGAGCCGTCGCTCGCACCGACCACGTACACGTTGCCGCTGGCGTCCTCGGCGAGGGCACCGATGATCTCTTTTCCAGGGCCGCCGAACTGAATGCCACCTTTCATAGCCGGATCAACGGCTACAGTGCGTGCATACCGCACCTGGGCGGTATCATCGAGGCTTAGCTGCTTGCTCGCATTGCAAAGTGGGTTGGGGTTAACGGGCGGATTGCCGCTTACGCTCGGCTGGATCGCATCGCAATTGTGCACGAAGGCGATCAGGTCCGGGGTTCCGGAAGCGATGTGGAACAAATACCAACCACTTGTTCGGCAGCCTTGCGCGACGCTGCAATCAACCAGCGCGTAGTCCGATCTTTGGCCGGCCAACTCAAGAAATCCGGCGCTATAGTCGAGGTGCTGGATCACGGCGTAATCGTTGTCTATGCCATCGCTACCGCGAAGGAAGTACGGACCATTGCGCGCGTCACCGAGAATGACTCGAGCACCTCCCGCCACACCGTAGCGTTCGTTCAAATCGGTATTGAGAACCGTGCGAACGTACTTGATGGTGTTGCTTCCGGGTGAGGTGTTGCTTGGATCGACCGGCAGAAAAACATCGAACCCCCCGTTCTCGCCATCGATGTAATCGGTGGTGAGCACGGTGAACTCAAGATCATTGAATGGCCCACCTGACGAGAACGTGGCTGGCCGGCCGAGCAGTTGCGACATGGAAACTGTATCGACAGGCATGGGAGGGTACTGGGCTGCCAGCGATCTTAGCTGCGCCTGGCTAAGGCTCTGTGCGGATGCCGTCGGAGCGAAACCAACCGGCAGAAGCACCGCCAAGAGACAAATAAGTTTGTGCATGACCGAGTCCCCTTGGGGATTGCTGTTATCCCTCAGAAGAACGGCATGCTGGGATTTCGGTTGACATCAGGCGGCTCGCATCTTCGTAACCATCTGTTTTGTATGCCGTATTTAGCTTCCACCTACAGCGACTGCGGAGGTGCGGGGACCCCGTTCGTCGCAGCACCCCCAGTCTGTCCATCAAAAGCTGGGAACTCCAACTCTTCACCCGCTGACCGGCCGAAGCCCTGTGCGAAACTTCTGGTGGGTTCACCGGCATAAGGGGGAAAGATGGCCGAGTTCGACACAAACGACCGCACCAAGGACAAGGTCCAGCAGGCACTGAGCCGCGTTTCGGAGGGTGTCCCGATCTCCGGTGGCGTGCTGAGCGCGCTTCAAGCGCTGGGCCTGGTGGTTCTGGGGCCGCACGAGCAGCTGCAGCTGACGGACCAGGGCCGACACTATCTCGCGCTAGGTCCCTTCGCCCCTCCCCCAGGCAGCCCGGTGCCTCCGAACCGCTGATGACATGGGCGGGGTCGTCAACGTTGGCGATCGCAGCGTGGTCGTGCTCACGGTCGTCGCAGGGGCCGGAGTGATGCGCCTACCCGCACGCACGGCACTCGATTGCTCGAAGATTTCATCCGCCGGTGCCCGCGCAGGTGCGGCGCTACGCCACCGCCTCGGGAACCGTCGCAGCGTCAGGGCTACATCAAGACCCTACGCCCGACTGAACGGGCAGTCCTCAGCAATCCCCGGGCGGCAAGGCCAGGAACAGGTGGGCCAGGGTCGTCGCGCCTTGCGGCGGCGCCTGATCGAGCGGCCGCTTGTGCTCGGTATCAAATGCGGCCGTGGGAAACACTTGGGAGGGCTCGCGCAGGTAACGGCCATCGCCGTCGGGAAGCATCTTGAGGCTGTCGCGCGTTCCATCGATGAGCAGAGACCGCCGTAGCCCGTCGATACAGCGCTTGGTGTCGTCGAGGGTCATGGCGACCATGGCCGCGACCGGCTGGTGCTTGGCGTAGTAGCCGTCGACGAACCGGCGCATGCCATGGTCGCCCTGGTAAGCGCGCCAGCTGTCGCCGTTTGCCTTGAGCTTCTTGAACTCGTACGTGAGATTCAAGCGGACGCTGCCGGCGTTGGAGAAGTACTCGATGTCCTGGCGGATGCGCTTGATCTTCTTCCCGGTCACGGGATCGAACTCAAACCGCGGCTTCTCATAGCTCCACTGGCCGAGCAGTTTTCCTTCGGACTCCCCCAGTCGATCCAGGTACCACCAGAACTGTTCCGTCAGCTGGGGCTCTTTCCGACGCCGATCGAAGTTCTCCGGCGCCTTGGCAGTCACCGTGTTCCAGGTCTCCACCAGGAACTGCGTGGCACGCAGGGCCTCCTCCACCGGAAACAACGCCCCCCACAGATCCCGGCGCGCGGATACGGTCACGCGCCGCATCACCGCGCCTCCGGCTGCGCCGCGCGCACGATGCGTTCGGCGTCCCGCAATGCCTCGCCCACCAGCCAGAACCGGCACAGCAGGGGCTTGATGAGGTACAGGCTGTTCTCGACGCGAACCACCACATCCGCCGCAAGGTAGAGGTTCTCGCCAAGGGGCGCAGGCAGCTGCTGATGGCGCTGCAGGGTGGCAATGACGGCCTGGACTGCGTCGTCGGAGCGTTGGGTCGTGAGGGCCGGTGCCGCGCCCGTGCCGGGCGCCGGCGAGAGCCGCAGGATGCCCAGTGCGCCGTGCGCCGTGCGCTCATTGACGATCAGCTCCGCCTGGATACGCCCCTCGCCCCCCAGCGCGTCGCGCCACTGCCCCAGTTCATGCACCAACGCCCGGGCGTAGGCCTGGGCGGCCGCCTGCGTCGGTCGGTGCTGCAAGGGCGTATGCAGGGCCGAGAACGCGCCGGGCTGCACGCTGTCCAGCACCAGCTCCACCACTTCCCGGATGCGGGTGGTCTGGGCCGGGGTGAGACCGAAATACTCGGCGATCAAGGCCTGGGCCTCGGGCTTCCACTGGGCGTATTGGTCGGCCCGGGTCAGGCTGGGGGCGCGCTCGAGGGCCTGCAGGCGCTTGCTGACTTCGCGCACGATCGCACGGGCCCGCGCCGGGTCCGGGTGCTTGTCCGGCGCGACAAACGGCAGCGCGCCCAGATCCTTCAGGCTGACGCGCTCGCGCTCGAACGCCACCTGGAACGCCGTCAGCAACAGACCGTAGCGGGCCAGGTCCGAGTGCAGGTAGAGCGCCAGGAAGCGCAGCAGGTCCTCTTGCCCGGCCGGCGCGACGATCGCGCCGATACTGCTCTTGAATGAGAAAGGCGTAGAGGAGAACGCGGCGCAGACTTCGCGCTCGGTGGTCATCCCGTCGGTGATGACGATCCGGGGACCGGTGAAGGCGTCCATGACCGCGGTCGGCAGGCGGGCCACCGTCGGCAACTTGTCTTTGGGGAAGGGGATCAGAGTGGCGGTGTCGAGCACCGGTCCGTCAAAGGCAAAGGCATTGGCGTCGAGATACGGCATCTTCCACAGCGGTCGGGACACCGCCGGTTCCTTGACGGATCGGTCCTTGGCGTGGAACCCCTTGCGGCTTCCCCAGCCAGGGGTGGCCTTGAGGAACGTCCCCACGGTGCCGCCGGCTCGCAGCAGGGCCAGCATGCCCGCGTCGTGGGCGTTGCCCCAGAACAGCGTCGTGAGCAGCTCATTGCTATGCGCCAGGGACTGGGCGCGCAGTCGGTGCCGATCGCTGCCATGCAAGGTCAGGCGTCCAAAAGCCAGGCTGAGGTCGGCTTTGGGCACCCAGTACTCGATCGTCTCGGTAGGCGCCGGCGCTGTCTGGTCGGCCGGACGGGGTCGGGCCACCATCACCACGCAGGGTTGGCGTGCAGCTGCGAACAGGAGCTTGCGCACGTCACCAAAGTTGATCAGCGTCTCGATCTCGTACCGCGCCAGCACCTCGCGCATGAACTCCCGGCTGCTGGGCGCCGCCAGGATGCTGACCGGCAGGATGAAGCAAAAGGTCGCCGATGGCGTCACGCAGTCCAGGGCACGCAAGGCTGGCCCGAAGGGCGGAGGGCAGGATGCCCGGAGT